>JAKAIP010000039.1 GCA_021825025.1 bacterium | reverse complement strand
CAGAAACCGTGCGAGACCGATTAAGCCTACAAGTAAAAGAAATTGAATCGCAGCCGCACCTCATGGATAGTCTCGCTGAAATCTTCGGGTTGTGATACAACCTATATACCCTCTCGTAGTTCAATGGATAGAACGCAAGCTTGCGGAGCTTGTAATGTAGGTTCGATTCCTACCGAGAGGACTTGCGTGAGTCCCCGTAGCTCAACGGATAGAGCGTAGGCCTCCGAAGCCTGAGATCGAGGTTCGATTCCTCGCGGGGGCACTCAATATTGCTTTTTATAAAAAATGTGCTATTATTTTGATAGCATTTTTGTACTTTCACTATCGCAGGAGGATGAATGATCACTGCTGGCGAGCAGGTGTGGCAGAAAGATTCTGCCGGCCTTACCGAGCAACTCGCTCAAGCATACACGCTTGAGACCGAAGGAAAACTACTGGAAGCGTATCTGCTTCGCACAACCGCATTCTACTCTCATTACGCTTCGCAATTGCTCCACAATCCAATTCGCGCGCTATATGAATTTTCACAGGCAAAACAGTATGCGCGCGCCACTCTCGGCATCATCGAGAAAAAAGGATTCGATGCCCTGTCTGACGGGCAATGCGACGTGCTGGCCACGGTGCTCATACGCCGATGGCTGTGGGTGCGTCCCACGAAAAACGATCTGTTTTATGCACCAATTCTCTGGGAATTTGGACAGCGAAAAAATCCACTCCCTCATTCCGCAGCACTCATGCACCTTGGCATGGCAGAGACCTACTACCTAGAACGAGAGTTCGATGCCTGTAAAGAAGAGATCGCTGCTGCTTTGCATTTGCAGACGCGGGTACAAGCAGAGATCAATCGCACCCTGGCATATCGGCAATTTTCTCGCGTACTGCGCAGAGCCGCACTGCTCAGCTACAAACTGGGCGACCACGACCACGCAACCGAACTCATCGCAGAAGCAAGGAGATTCGCCCTTCACTATGCGCATGGCAGTCGAGACCAGCTCTACAAAATCAATGCAGAATGGAAGCGAAGAACTCTGCCGCCCTTCCTTCAACTGCTCCTTCCTCACTAACAAAACGCCTCGCGATAATCGCGAGGCGTTTTACTGTTTATGCGCTTTTGAGCATCCGTGCCACCTTTGCTTTACGGCGAGCTGCCGTATGCTTTTTGATAACACCTGTCTTTGCAGCCTTATCAATCGCCTTATATGCAGCGGCGAGGACTTTGGTATCCCCTTTTGCCGCAAGACGCACTTGTTTGAAAGCAGAGCGCACCGCTTTCTTCCGAAGGTCATTCATCGCCTTTTTTCGCTTTGCCTGGCGCAATGCCTTCTTTGCTGATTTGGTGATTGCCATGTCGGGATAGTACTCTATTCATATATGATAGGCAAGTTAACTGGCAGCATCATAGGAACCACCACAGAGGGGGCAGTGCTTGTAGACGTAAATGGCGTGGGATATGCGGTGCGTGTTCCGCTGCTCATACGAGATGGGCTCCAAGGCGCTTCTACGCCTGTTTCGTTCTTTATTCACACCGCTGTTCGGGATGATGCAATCGATTTATATGGATTCCTTACCAATGAAGAGCTGTCGTTTTTCAAACAGCTCACGAGCGTATCGGGTATCGGACCGAAAACTGCGCTCAGTATCCTCAATGTCGCAGAAGTGGAACATTTGAGACATGCGATCGCGCGAGGAGATACAAGTACGCTTACTAAAGTGTTCGGTATCGGCAAAAAAAGTGCTGAGCGCATCGTGGTAGAACTGCGCGACAAACTTTCTCATGGAACAGAAACCGCAGCAGATGATGCCGCGGTCATAGAGGCACTCCTTGCACTGGGCTATCGCATAGAGGAAGTACGGCAGGCACTCAAAATACTGCTGCAAAACGCGGAACAACCGCAGAATGTATCAGAGCGCGTATCCGCAACCTTAAAAATCCTTGGTACCCGTCATACGGTATGAAACGCCTGATACCAAAACCGCTGTTGCGTGCATACCATTTTTTTCTTGCATACTTTGGCGCATGGCGATACGGCAATCCTTCCAAGCAACTCACGGTAATTGGCATTACGGGAACAAAAGGAAAATCCACCACTACTGAACTGGTAGCTGCTGTGCTGACCGAAGCGGGATATACCGTTGCGGTTGCTAGTACCATCCGTTTTGCCATTGGCGCGCATAGCGAACGCAATTTGTTCAAAATGACCATGCCCGGACGATTTTTCTTGCAACAGTTTCTGCGCAAGGCAGTCGACGCAGGCGCGACCCATGCGGTTATAGAAATGACCTCGGAAGGCGCTGTGCAATTCCGTCACCGCGGTATCGACATGAATGCGCTTATTTTCACCAACCTTGCACCGGAACATTTGGAATCCCACGGCAGCATGGAACGCTACGTTGCCGCTAAACTTTCAATCGCTGAAGCGCTTTCCCGCTCACCAAAACGACCGCGTATTATTGTCGCCAACGCTGATGACAGATACGGTGCTGCATTCCTTAATATAGATGCGGATATACATGCGCCGTTTTCACTCAAAGATGCTGAACCATATACCGCAGATGATACCAGTGTGCGGTTTGTATGGCGTGGAATGCTCATCACCATGCCGCTTCCCGGCGTGTTTAACCTCAAGAACGCACTTGCCGCACTGACTCTCGGGGAAGCGCTCGACATACCCATAACAACCATGAAAAAAGCTCTGGAACATATGATCGCAGTTGCAGGACGCGCCGAACGAGTAGAAAAAGGCCAACCGTTCAGTGTAATCATCGATTATGCGCATACGCCAGATTCACTGAAGGCGCTCTATGAAACCTATGCGAACCATCGGATCATCGGTGTGTTGGGATCAACCGGCGGTGGGCGTGATACCTGGAAGCGCAAAGAAATGGGAGCGCTGGCAGAATCATTTTGTGCTGTAGCCATTCTGGCGAATGAAGATCCGTATGATGAGGATCCACAGCATATCCTTGCTGATCTTGCAGAGGGATTCACAACAAAAAAACCACGCATCATTCTGGATCGCAGAGATGCCATTCGTGCAGCATTAGAAGAAGCACAACCAGGAGATGCGGTGCTTATCACCGGAAAAGGCACCGACCCATACATCATGGGGCCTCATGGAAGCAAAGAAGTGTGGAGTGACAAGGCGGTAGCCGAAGAGGAGCTGGCGAAATTGGGCTATACTTAACATATGGCCGAAGAAAAGGAAAAAGGACATGATCCGATGAAAGACCTCATCTTCGTTGTAAGCACGCTTGGCATACTCATTCTCATATGGTTCATGATGGGCGGACCGTCGCATGTAGATATAAGACACCGTGGCATTTTCCTTAATCCCCCTCCTCCGGTCGGCAACGGCGCTTCATACGGACCGCAAATCGGCAGTTCCACAAATACGAACCCTCCGTACCATTATCAGTATCAATACTAATTATTATGTTAAACGTATTTCCGCAGTTGCTTGTCTTTAACTTCTTTGCACCCACCTTGTTGCGCATTGTTGCGGCAGGAACATTTTTCTATCTTGCCTTTTTCCATTTCAGCAACCGCAAGGCAGTGGCACAGGAACTTTCCCTATTTCCACACGCAGCAGCAAACACCACGGCAGGTATTTTTGCACTGGTTGAATGCGCGGTTGCCATACTGCTGCTCCTTGGACTTTGGACGCAAATTGCGGCACTTATTGGTTTCATCATCTGTCTCAAGATAGTGCTTATCCGCAAAGGATTGCGCCATATTTCCCCACTATCCCATCTCTCCTACCTGCTACTTGCAACTATTTGCCTCTCATTGCTTTGCACAGGCGCCGGAGCAATAGCGTTTGATATTCCCCTCTAGCGTGAAGAAGTGCGTTCTCATCCTTCATAACATTCGCAGTGTCCATAATGTGGGATCGATATTTCGCACCGCGGACGCCGCAGGCGTATCGCATATCATTCTTTCCGGTTATACACCGGCACCGATAGATCGGTTCGGAAGAGCGCGGACTGATTTTATAAAAGTATCGCTAGGCGCCGAGAAGACTATTCCCTGGTCGCAGGTGCCTGCGCCGGCCAAAGCGCTTACCCGATTACAAAAAGAAGGATATACCTTAATCGCACTTGAGCAGCATGCACGTGCGGCATCGCTCTTTTCATACGTACCACCAGCCTCAATTGCTCTAGTGCTTGGCAATGAAGTGCGTGGCGTTTCACCTCAATTGCTGCGCCGTATGGATGCAGTCGTTGAGATACCCATGCACGGCAAGAAAGAATCGCTCAATGTATCCGTTGCTGCGGGCATTGCGCTCTTTGCGCTGCTCCACCGTTAAAACTGGGAGGAACGAATAAAAAATAGGCGATCGCTGCTGTAATGATAACGCATCATGGCAAGGGCATAGATCGGCGTCTTCATATCACCATCAGTGACTCTTTTGCATCATGAGAGGCACAAGAGTTATCAGCATAAATGTATGCGTATGAAAATACTTCTTACCTGTAGAGGGTGCGGTTATGAGGAGTGGAGTACCTCCGAAAAAAAATTTATCAATAAGGTTATCATGTGGAATCATGTGAAAAAAGCACATCCAGGCATGGCAGAACGGCTCATGCGCACCTATGATGTGCTTCCGAATGATTTTTTTCACATCGAATCCTCGGAGCATGCTGCGCATATGCCGTTTAATGCTTCCATACTGAGAGAAGTTTAGAGGAACCATGATGTCCGTTACAAATACGTACCTGCGCAACGGGCACCTGAAAGTATTCAGCTACTAATGTTCTGATGCGCTGGTTTGCTTCATTACGAACAGCTTTTTCGCGAACAAATAGTTCTATATGCGTTGCATGCGAGATTACTCGCTCTTTTTTTGCACTCGTATGCACACGTACCCGCACATAGGTGATCATTTGATTGTATATAATATAATCCCCAACTCGTATCTAAGGATACGAAAATAAAAATAGACGATAAAGTAGGGGTAGAATACTATAGTACGCATTTAGAGAAATTATACGTATGACACCATTACTTCTTGGTTGTGCCGCATTTTGTTCCACCATGCTCGGTGGAACACTCGCCTTGCGATTGCGAGATAAACTGCACCTTATTCTCGGATTCAGCGCAGGCGCAGTCGTTGCCGTAGCTTTTTTCGATCTTATACCGGAGGCACTCTCACTGGGCAGCAAGACACATTCCCTTGAAACGGTAATGTCCTTTGTTGCGTTAGGATTCATCCTTTATCTGCTGATGGATCGCCTTATCTTGCTGCATAACCATGCGCATGAGCAGGAAGAAGAGGAGCACTCGGTAGAATCCCGAGGCCATGTACGTGCCGGCTCGCTCTCTGTGCACTCCTTCTTGGACGGAGTGGGTATTGGATTGGCATTTCAAGTGTCTATCGTGGTGGGCGCAGTAGTGGCCGCTGCCGTGCTGGCGCATGATTTTAGCGATGGCATTAATACGGTTAATGTAGTAGTGCGCCACGGCGGAGAGCGCAGCAAAGCGCTGCGTTGGCTATTGGTAGATGCCATCGCGCCAGTAATCGGAGTGCTGGTGACACTCTTCTTTTCCATTTCATCAGATGCGCTTGGGCTCCTCCTTGCGCTGTTCGGCGGATTCTTTCTCTACATCGGCGCTTCCGACCTTATTCCGGAAAGCCATCATCAGCATCCAAAATTCCTTACCACAGCCATGACGGTGGTTGGCGCTCTGGTACTCTATATTGCGATTCACTTTGCGGGATAATTTTTTCTATATTAATAGTTCGAAAATATATAGAATGTTATTTAGGAATAAATCCAAGATGTTGAAGGTATCTTTTACCTTTTCCTGTAACATGTAAAATTTTATTACTTCTAATTTCTATTAGATCTTGTTCAAGAAGAACTCCGAAAATAATAAGTTTTTCTTTTGCTGCATCTCCATCAATTTGTTCTATAAGAGTATGTAGTTGTAAAAATGCTTCTTGGGTTATACCCTCTTGCTTTTCAAGCCAAAAGAGGGCGTTTCGAGTATTTAAAACAAGAAATTCATCCAATTTTTTAAATTCAACTTCTTCATTTTTCGAATCACCAAACTGAGTGCTTTCCTCTGGAACTTCTGTCTTTTGCTGTGTTTTCCGTGATGCTTTTATCACACCTGGAAATTCAATGTCAGTAATACTATTAATCAAAGACCATGTTTTATTATTTGTAAGAATAAGTATTACAACAAAAGGCCATGTAAGAGTTCTCATTAAAGAAATGAGTTGATCTGTAGTTAACCCGTGATTGTATATAACATATCCGGTTACACCTAGAATTACTAAGAAAGTTAGTGGTATTAAACTACCAAAATTCTCATTACTTTCATTCATGTCCGCCCAGCAGGATTCGAACCTGCGACCATCTCCTTAAAAGGGAGCTGCTCTACCAACTGAGCTATGGGCGGTTACTCGCGACTATAGCAAAAAAACGCTCCGATTTGTAGTAAACCGCTCACTTCCCTAGCGACAGGATGAATCGCTCCAGCTGCAGAGACAGATCTCCCAATCCTCGATGCGCATCGTGATACATAACCATCAAAGCGCGAGAAAGCTCCTGCAGTTCTTTTTTCGTATA
>JAKAIP010000038.1 GCA_021825025.1 bacterium | reverse complement strand
ATAACTATTATTTTTCTATCACCTTCGGCACTGCGGTGATAAGTACCGTCGCGTCGAAATGATATCCAACGCCATCGCTGCAGTGCATGGTGTAGGTGACAGGATTATTGTTTGCAGTAAATAGTGCTGAAGTCGTTACCGACCCATTGGCAGTACTTGGAGACCAGGAATCACCGTTGGTACCTACGAGACTGCACGTGATCTTGTTCTGAAGCGCAGTGTGCCAATACAGAGTTTCAGTGTTACCGGCATCCACTCGAGCATTTGCTGTACATACAGGCCATTGAGTACCAGCGCTCAAACAGCTGTTTTGCAATGGTCCAATTTGCTGAGGGTTGCACTGGCCGGTTTGTGCATTGCAGCCAAGCTGACATCGAGTAATTTGGGATTGGCCACATTGATTGTTCACATAAGCGCTCGTATTCGCATCCAAACAGACGTATCCCGGCGTACAGATACACTGACCGGTTTGCGCGCTGCAGGAACCATTGCCTGGACAGCTGGTGGTTGTTTTTTGACATTGCGCATTGGTATACACACTACTGTTACCACTGCAAGTGTAGTTAGGTGTACAGCTATTACATTGTCCGGTTTGTGCATTGCAGCCACCAGGGCACGAGGTGCTGCTTTGTTGGCACTGGCTATTGGTATACACACTGGTGCTGCTATTGCTACATGTATAGTTTGGTGTGCATGATGCAGTACCACTGAATTGCACCCATCCCACTATGTTTCCTCCCCACGCATTTCCAGAAAGCGTTCCGTTACTAAAAGTAAGTCCATCCCCATGATTGGTGCTCCCCAGATCAATACACCCTCCAGTCGAGAGCACTTGCGCCCAACCACTTACCTGTCCTGAAGCATTTACCTGTCCTTGAGGACCACAGCCATTCGAGTTGAAACTTACCCACCCAATATGGTTGTTCCAACCTGCGCCAGAAATAACACCATTATTTACTGTTACACCAGGATTGTATCCATTACTTCCAATATCGATCCATCCAATAGTGCTACTCCACCCCGTACCGCTAATTCCCGCTTGCTGCGCATGCGCAATGGGATGCAGAAATCCAAAATAGGCTCCAGCTGCTATTACCAACAGAGCAGTAATACTTGCAGCAAGATTTTTATATCCAAAAAATAGTTTGGTAGAACGAAACACCCCTTTATTATACGGGTGTCAAGAATCTACCAGAGGCAGTTATCAACAAATTACTGGCGCCCCGCAGCAATAGTGGCTGCCACGTTCTGCGGAACGACCTCATAATGATCAAATTCCATGGTGAAATTGGCTCGTCCTTCCGTCATAGAGCGCAAAACGGTAGTATAGCCGAACATTTCTGAAAGCGGTACTTTCGCTTTGATAGCACGGGCGAGCCCTCGCTCCTCAATACCTTCAATCTGTCCGCGCTTGCCGTTGAGACTGCCAGTGATGTCACCCATGAACTTCTCAGGGGTTACTACCTCCACTTTCATTACCGGTTCAAGCAGTACTGGCTTGGCACTTTTTGCGGCATCCTGAAATCCCATGGATGCAGCGATTTTGAACGCAATTTCAGAAGAGTCCACTTCGTGATACGAGCCATCGTAGAGTTCCACGGAAATGTCCACCATCTTATAGCCTGCAACGATACCGCGCTCCATCGCTTCGCGCACGCCTTTTTCAACGGCAGGAATATACTCCTGCGGCACCACACCTCCTTTAATGTTGTTGATGAATTCAAAATGGTCTTCTCGAGTAGTGTTTTTACTGATCTTTTCTCCTTCAGCAAGCGGTTCGAGTGGTTTGATGCGCAATCGCACATGTCCATACTGTCCGCGGCCACCCGTTTGCTTGATGTATTTTCCTTCCGCTTCCGCTTCTTTCTGGATCGTTTCGCGGTACGCTACCTGCGGTTTGCCGACGTTCGCTTCGACGTTGAATTCACGTTTCATGCGGTCCACCAGAATCTCAAGGTGCAACTCACCCATGCCGGCGATAAGGGTTTCGAGCGTCTCTTGGTCGGTCGTTACTTTGAATGTCGGGTCTTCATCAGAAAGTTTTTTGAGCGCAATACCCATTTTTTCCTGATCAGCCTTGGTTTTCGGTTCAATGCGCATGGAAATGACCGGTTCAGGGAACTGAATTTGTTCGAGCACAATCGGATGCTGTTCATCGCACAAGGTATGCGAGGTCTTGGTGTTCTTGAGACCCACTGCAGCTGCAATTTCTCCAGCATAGACCGTCTTTACTTCTTCGCGCTGATTTGCCTGCAGTCGCACAATACGTCCTAAACGCTCTTTTTCACCCGTAGTTGAATTGTAGATGTACGAGCCGGCTTCTACCGTACCTGAGTACACGCGGAAGAATGTAAGCTGTCCTACGAATGGATCAGCCTGCAATTTGAACGCCAGTGCGCAAAACGGCTCGGTATCAGAGGCATGACGCTCTTCTTCTTCGCCCGTCTTCGGATTGATGCCTTTGATAGGAGGGAGTTCCAGCGGACTGGGGAGATAGTCCACCACAGCATCGAGCACGAGCTGTACTCCTTTATTCTTGAGCGCAGAGCCGGTGTATACCGGGAAAATCTTGTTCGCAATGACCGCTTTTCGAAGCGTTGCTTTGAGTTCCTCCATGGTCGGTTCCACACCATCGAGGTACTTGCTCATGAGCGTATCGTCCTGTTCAACGATCTTTTCGATCAATTGGTTGCGATAGAGAACCGCATCTGCTTGGTGTTCAGGTGGAACATCTCCTTCTATCACCTGTTCTCCCATGTTTCCTTCAAAACGGTAGGATTTCATAGTGAGCAGATCAATCACTCCCTCAAAATCACCCTCTGCGCCAATCGGCAGCTGCATGCGCACCGCATGATTGCTGAGCCGGTCAAGGATCGACTGGAATGATTTTTCAAATGATGCCCCCATGCGGTCGAGTTTGTTGATGAAGCAGACGCGCGGTACGTTCGCTTCGTCGGCATATCGCCAGTTGGTCTCGGATTGCGGTTCTACGCCGGCAACGCCATCAAATACCACGACCGCACCGTCAAGCACGCGCATAGAGCGCTTTACTTCTGCAGTAAAGTCGATGTGGCCCGGAGTGTCGATAATATTGAAACGGAATTTCTTAGAAATATCCTTCTTGTCAGGTTCGTTCGTCTTCGACCAGAAACAGGTGATGGCGGCTGCGGTGATGGTGATACCGCGCTCGCGCTCCTGCTCCATCCAGTCGGTAGTGGTTTCCCCTTCATGCACTTCACCGATCTTGTGCTGAGAGCCGGTGTAGTAGAGCACGCGTTCAGACGTCGTGGTTTTCCCCGCGTCGATGTGGGCGATGATGCCGAAATTTCGTACTTTCTCTAGAGGGTAGTCTCGCATAGAATCAAAAAGAAAAACGCCCGAGGCGTACTGCTCACCATAGCGAAATTCCGCAAAAAAAGCAACGTTAGAGTGCCATGATCGCCCGTGCCAGCTTTGCTGAATCATGACGAACCAGCGACTGGTTGAGTGCCGGCTCGCTCAGCACGTCAGCAACGACTACCTGTTTAGCTCGAAGGGAGAGCAGTTCGTCCATCGTATGCTCGTACCGCACCGGAAAGGCTTTTTCCGTATCGGCATATACCTTCTGAAGCGCATCGGGAATAGGAGTGCTATTTACGATGATGGCATCGAGCAGGTCACGGCCGATATGGTATCGAAAAAGCGTCTCTACAAAATCAATGACACCGAATCCGTTTGTCTCTGCATACTTAGTCATAATGTTGCAGACATACACAACCCGTGCTCCGGAGAGCCTGATCGACTCCGCTACCCCTTTCACGAGAAAGTTCGGGATGAGCGAGGTGTAGAGATCTCCTGGGCCAAGCACAATCACTTCCGCCTGCTTGATCGCTTCCGCTGCTTCGCGTGCAATGAACGCTTCAGGTTCGAGTGCCACACGCACGATGCTGCGCTTGTCAGAGAGCGACCGGGTATCGATCGCTGCTTCCCCACGCACCAATGAACGGTCGGATAGCTCGGCGATTAAATCAGCTGCATCAACAGAAATCGGGAGGATCTGCCCCTTGGTACCCAGTAGCTTGCTGACACGCTGAATCCCTTCAATCGGTCCCCACAACTGCTCTGCTGCAAGCAGAAGCACGTTCCCCACATTATGTTCGGACAACCCTTTTCCATTGCCGTTAAACCGGTGATTGAAAATAGCCCGCAGCGTATCATATTCGCCGTCGGCCAGTGCAAGCATACAGCGGCGAATATCACCTTGCGGGAGCGAACCAAACTCGTCACGCAATTTCCCCGTGCTGCCGCCGTTATCAAATACGGTACAGATGGCGGTCGGGGCAACCGGATATTGGACCAGTCCTCGATTCACCACAAAACCGCCGCTTCCTCCTCCGATCGTAACAATGCGGCGCTGCAGGAGATGTTCAGTCATGGACTTACCTCTAGAATGCGCCAGAAGCGCTCCGGGTTACCACGCAAAGTGTGCGAACGCTTTGTTTGCTTCTGCCATCTTGTGCGTATCTTCGCGCTTCTTTACTGCTGCACCCTCATTGCGAGATGCTGCCAAGAGTTCTTCTGCAAGACGCTTCGACATGGCTATGCCTTTTCGGGACCGTGCGGCCGTCAAAATCCAGCGAAATGCGAGTGCTTGTTTGCGCTCTGGGCGCACTTCGCGCGGCACCTGATAGTTTGCGCCGCCGACGCGGCGTGAGCGAATTTCCATAGCAGGGCTTACGTTTCGGATTGCTGCATCAAATAGTTCGATCGGATTATCAGTACCTGATTGTTCTTTTATCAAAGCAAGAGCATCGTACACCACTTTGCGGGCGGTTGATTTCTTTCCATCCCACATGACAGAGTTAATAAATTTCTCAACGCGAAGTGAATTGTACTTCAAATCCGGCTTCAGTTCGTGTTTTCGTTTTATTGGTCGTCGCATATGCTAAAAAATTATTTTGGTCGCTTTGCACCATAGCGGCTGCGAGATACTCGGCGTTTATCAAGTCCTGCAGCATCCAATCGGCCGCGCACTACCTGATAGCGGACGTTAATATCCTTCACACGGCCGGCGCGCACCATGACCACAGAATGCTCTTGGAGGTTATGCGTTTCTCCGGGAATGTATGCAGTGATTTCCTGACCGTTAGTGAGGCGCACACGAGCAATTTTTCGAATAGCAGAGTTTGGTTTGCGTGGCGTCTTGGTCGTTACTTTCGTGCACACGCCACGTTTGAAGGGAGAGGGATAGAAGACCGGCTTATTTTTGAGTGCATTAAAGCCACGCGCCAAGGCTGGTGCTTTAGATTTGGAAAGGAGCGGCTTGCGCCCTTTGCGTACCAATTGTGAGATGCGTGCCATATCTAAGAAAAAAGCCCGCTGTGGGCTCCGATACTGTACTACAGGTGCTTGTTGCTCGCAACTAGTCTGCTATAACAACATCCCGGTAAGCCCTTGAAATATCCAGGAAAGAAAAGGGGTTACGGCTGGGCTGAGCGCATAGAAGAAAAACAGAAGGAGTAGTACGAGCGGGAGCAGTCCTAACCGTTCGAAATTGCGACGGAACAGATCATAGCTATGCGCAAGGGGACGAGGCAATATGCCCGAGAGCACCTTAGAACCATCCAACGGAGGGATCGGGATGAGATTGAAAAACCCGAGCAACAGATTGAGGTACACGATGACAGCAAATGCTTGCAGGAGGGTCGGCGTCATTGCCGCAGCGCCGAACCGCACGATAAGTCCAAATACCAGTGCAATGGCGAGATTAGTAGCGGGTCCCGCAGCGGCTACGAGGGTTTCGTCATACTTGCCCGGCAGATTATTGGGATTATAGGGTACGGGCTTGGCATACCCGATCAAGATAGGAGAACCGGTTATCTTTAAAAGAAGCGGCAGGATGATAGAACCGACTGGATCGAGATGCGGGAGCGGGTTGAGGGTGAGTCTTCCCATGAGCCGCGCAGTCGGATCTCCTAAGTGATCCGCCATGTACCCATGCGCCACTTCATGCAAAATCGCAGAGAAAATGAGCACAATAAGGCTAAAAATAATGAGATCAGTTTGCATAGTTCAGAAAAGTATGATACCACAGTCACATATTCTGTATGGCAAAAATCTGTCCCGTCACCCAAAAAAGCTCGAAAGTCGCTGGTGGATACAGCAATCGTGTTCGTGCTACCAAATTCAACCCAACCGGCAACGTTCGCAAGCACGCAAATCTCCAAAAAAAGCGAATCTTTATCCCTGAACTCAACCGCACAGTGACCGTCACGCTTTCCACGAAAGGATTCCGCACGCTGGTGAAAAACGGCGCATACAAAACGCTCAAGAAGGCTGGGGTTATATAATCACCCATTTCAGTTCACTCCAGACATAGAGACAGGTGCGTTATACTTGAGCACATATAACAACTTAGTAGGTAAGTCTTATTTCATTTAGATATGTACCAAGAGAAAAAATTTTCCCTTCCAGCGCTTGAAGGCATTTCAAAAGAACTGGTAGATGCACACCTCGGCCTGTATGGCGGATATGTAAAGAATACCAATGCCCTCAGCACTCTTTTAGAAGACTTGCGGAAAGATACTGCGCAACATACCACCGCTATTGCTGAAGCGGTTCGACGCTTCGCATTTGAATGGGACGGTATGCGCATGCATGAACTCTATTTCGATCAATGGGAACATGGCGCTAAGGAGCTTGCAGACAACGATCCACTGCATAAAGCCCTTA
>JAKAIP010000037.1 GCA_021825025.1 bacterium | reverse complement strand
CGATGAATCGAGCATGAACGCGCTTAGACGGTCGGTAGAGTGGACGGCGCCCGTCCCATATTTTACTATCCAGTCCTGCATGGTCACCGGGTCAAACGAGATGACAGGGTCATCAATTTGAGTGAAATAATTAGTAGACGGCAAGAGATTATACGTTGTAAAGAGATTTTGCGAGATGTATCGCTCGGTTGCCGGACTGAGGTGGCTGGGAACCGATTCATCTTTTCCGCTTAAAATACCTTCGACCGCATCCGCTGCGCCGATTTGTGGCACTGCGACGAAAATGATCTTGTCGATGAGCGTCGCCGCTTCGCTCCCGAGTTTCTCGGTGAGAGCCTTGGCGACGAGTCCACCGTTGCTGTGCGCGACGATGGTGACCTTGCCTGTTTTTGAGGTTGCTGCGAGTCGACGAAGTTCTTGAATGATGTATGGCGAAGAAGTGGCAGTGAGATAGGAGATGTTCTGCCCCATCTTGTTGCCACTTGAGAGAATCTGATCGAGCTGAAGACGCCAGTCGTACGGAATCGCCTCCCAGTCGTTAATTGTCCCTCCAGATTTGAGAACATTCATGGCATCAATGAACGGCTGGTATATCCGAATCGTGAACCCGCTTACGCTGATGGTATTTAGCACATCTTTCGTGTACACATCTCTTCGCCAGCTCGTACCATCGGGATTCATAGCAATCTGCTGGGCCCCAGAATCATCTGATTCCCATAATCTCGTTTCTCCGCTCTCCGTATCATATAATCGACTTCCTTCAATTCCCGGCAAAAAGAGCACGTTTGAGGTGCAGGTATGTGTGGCAACACACGGATCGGGTGGTGATGTCGGTGGGGGCGGTGCTGTGTCAAAAAGTTCGAAATATGGCGCATCAAGCCCACTCGTTCCCCACACATAGTAATTGGAGGTCGCAGGACGATAGCCGAAAAAACTTACAGGAGTAGATGACGCGAACGGTTTCCCACTCATCGAAACCCAATTGTCGAGCCCAGATGCAGAGGAAGTATGTACACCCATAAAGAAAATATAGTATGAGAGCGGCGAGACAGAGACTGGTGTGATATTCCCCCAATTATCAGTCGTTCTGTAATCACAATTTCCATTTGCATCAGGCGTAGTTGTAGCCACAACAAGACCAGCACGAGTTACTCCCCTATCCCACATAGCAGGAGTGGACGTGCCGAAATACTCTATAAGCACACCTTCCGGACAATGATAATTCCCGCCACCGCTTGTATTTATACGGAAACGCACACCGGAAAAAGACAAATTACGTGACGGTATATACCCAGCAGCAACGAAATTTGGTACCAACAAATGTGTTGATATGCTCGTCCAGTAATCAGTAAGTGGGGGCTGTGTCGCTTGCGCACTCGCGTCTAGCTGCGAATCAACCACTGCAGCCTCTGCCGGCATGTCGTATACAAAAGCACCGATTACAAGAAGGCTGATACCCAGTATGCGGATACGCATTGCTACCTATGGTAGCCCGGTTGTGAAGAGTCAATTCCGTTATCCCCAGTTCGAAAATCCTAAGATAGCTATTTCAAGATGTCATCTTAAAGTAGCTATCTTGGGAGATCGTGATAATACATAAGTGATTCAAAGAGAATTTCCTCAAGAGGTGGCATGTCGGAACCAATGAGATTGTATGCTTCAGCATCAAGAATTGCCGCTTCGGGCCGACCAGGCGCAAGATACTCTGGCAGACTTGAATGTTTGAATTCGCGAATACTCTCCGTGAGCATTTTCAAATCACCAATACGTCCCTCCTTCCATCCCGATTCAAACAGCTCGGCCGGATTAAGGTGAATATACTGTGCGACTCTCTTAAAATACTCATCATCTGAGACGTGTTTTGCTCGAAATGGTTTGACAAAGAGATTTCCAATACGATCATTTTTAATATTGAAATACATCGCATACGCAATGCCAACTTTCCGCATAAATTCTGAGATGCCTCCTTCCTGGACTTCACGCAATAGCAAATGAAAATGATTTGGCATGAGACAATATGCCCCAATAGCTACCAATGGTTCACCTCGCTCAATCTCATACACTTCTCTTCCCTTCAGTTTCGTGACAGCACTTCGATGTATCGGTGCCACACTATTACAGAGATACATTAGATTCTTAAAACGTGCGTAGTCGGATTCATTTTCAAAAACCGTACGCTTATCAACTCCGCGACTATAGCAGTGATACCACTCATCGATCGCGAAGATCTCTCGACCTTTCATACTTACCAAGATAGCACTCCCAAGATGACATCTTAGGGGGAGTGAGGGTGGTGGTGGACAAATATCCTAAGATAGCATGTTTAAGATGACATCTTAGGATATTTGGGAAAACAAAAACCACCCGGGAGGGTGGTTTTTGTTTGTAAAAAGAAAGAACCCCCTTGCGGGGGTTCTTTCTTTGCTAGGCCGATTCCCTAGCTGGGATTTCCTAAGATAGCATCTTCAAGATGACATCTTGGGGGATCTAGGTTAGTCCTTTGGGAAGGTCACCAAGAGTCAGACTACTTCGAGTAGCTAACTGCGTTTGAGGTGAAGTTCTTGAGGAGGTAACCGTTGGTCCAGTCAGTCGTGGCTGTCGTGTGAGCTGATGCTGAGCGATCAGACCAGACGAAGTTACCCGCTGCATACGGAGCTGCTGCTTCGTTTGCAATGTGGGAACCGTCAGACGCAAGGCTGATAGTGATTGTCGAGCCCGTGGTGAAACCAGCGACCGTGCCGTAGAGGTCATAAGTCTTGGTTGCACCTGCTGCAATCTGCTGGTACTTAGCGGCCGTGGTGTTACCACCAAGGTCGAAGACGAATGTCCCACCAGTTGAAGTTGCATAGGTTGACGCATCAGTCAGGCTCGTACCCGAGCTGTCATCCGTGAGGTAGACATTCGAGACGTTCGTTCCTGAACCCGAAGTTGCGACGTTGAAGACCATGTGGCTCCACTCGATTGCACCTGCAGGATCAGCAGTGACGCTGAACTTGTAGATTGGCGAACCGGTAGCTGGAACCGTGAGGTTCGTAGGGATCATCGCGAAGGTAGGGATCGACTTACGGACGTAGAACGTGCCATTTGAAGAGACGTTCGGCGTATTAAGGTTTGTCGTAACCGTACCTGCACCGTTAGTAGCCGAGAAGACACCTGAGGTTGCACCGGTATCAAGCGTGACATTGATTGCCGCACCTGAGGTTGCACCTGAAGCGATCGTTGGCGTACCGACAGAGACATCGAGGTTAGCCGAGTCGTTCGTAGGGACGTACATACCGAGACCAGTGAAGGTTGCGGTTGCGAACGGTGCCGTTGAACTGACTGCGAGCGCCTGCGTTGCCGTCTTGGTTGCACCATTGACATCCTTGTAGGTCACCGTCACGTTCGTTACCGAAGTTGCGACGTTGTTTGGTACGAGGATAGCAAGGTTGTTCACCGTGAAGGCTGAGTTCTGTGCGGCGAAGTTGAATTCACCGACGTTCACTGAGCTTGCACCGGCGAGGATGTTGTTGCTGACTGGATCACCCGCACCGCGAGTGACAGTAAGCGTACCCGAACCAAGGCTAATGGTCTGCAGTGCAACAGCAGTACCGACTGAGGTCGAGATGTTCGTGAGATCACCCGAGCCAGTCGTGCCGGTACCGACTGATGCCTGAATCGAGCCTGCGTTTGCACCCGAAAGGATGTTTGCGTAGATGTCGATCGTCTTCGTCTGCGAAGCTGGGACGTCGAGGTTCACCGAGACAGAGTTGCTGGTCGACGGAGTCGTGACGACTGAGCCGAGCTGCGTACCTGTTGCGCTGTCCTTAAGCGTCAAGTTCGTGATAGTTGAAGACATTGTAGTACCCGTGAAGGTTATGTTGATCGTATTGACCATGACACCTTCCGTAGAACCTGCCGCGAGAGTGAACGAGCCAATCTTGGCATTGTTCGTACCTGCGATAATCGTCTGGTTACCATAACCCGTTGCCTTCGTTGCGGTAAGCGCTGAAGAGGTAACAGTGATAGGGCTACCCGACACATCGTTTGTACCTGCGATACCGTTTGGCACACCAGTCGTGGTGAGCGAAGAAGTACCCTGACCATTGCTGGTGCTTGCTCCAAGCGAGACGGTCACCGTTTCGCCGCTGGTAAGGTTTGTCGAGGTCGATGTCATCGCGTCTGCGTACACATCGAGTGTCGTTACCTGACCTGCAGGGAGGATAAGTGACGAGCCTAGCGAGAAGTCCGTTGTGTTCGAGGAATTGTATCCAAGATCCTTGGTCGATCCGATCTGAACACCGTTGACTTTGAGCGCACCATTGTTAAGTCCGCCAGTTGTGTGGATCGAATCAGATGCGTACACGTAGAGATCAGAGACCTTCACGTTTTCACCCGAGGCGAGCATATCGAAGGATGCCCACTTCACTGATGACGCACCGACAGCGATGTTCTGCGTAGGTGAGGAAGGATTGCGGGAGACCGAGACTCCTGAGGAGCTTGCGGAATTGACCGTAATCACTGCCGTCGAAGCCGACGCGAACGCGAGGTTGTTGTACGTTGGGGTCACCGGCTGATTAAGCTGGCTGTCCGTGAACATACCGTCTGAGCTGCGCTGGACCGAGAACTGGATAGAGCGTGATGCTGCACCCGTACCGATGTTTGCAACAACCTTGACGATGTGACTCTGTGTCGACATCAAGAATGGAGCTGAACTCAAGTCAAAAGTGACCGAGCGATCTGCGTTCATCGATGAGACTGCGCTGCCAACCTGGACACCGTCCACCATAAGGCGGAGGTTTGTGATGTACTGCGAATCAGCTGAACCGAGGTTCATGAACTTCATCGAAGTGAGCTTCACTGGGTTGCCAGAAACTGCGACCGTATCCTGCCAGACTGGATAGTCGTTTGAAGGACTGATCGTTGTTGCTGACGACGGAGTTGGATTCAGTGCGTAGTTCACTGTTGCAAGCGTTGCATTCGAGATTGCCTGGTAGCCAGAGTTGATCGGGAAGCTGACTGAAGAGTCGAGCGTACCGTTGCTGGTTGCCGAGACAAGGCTCACACCGATCTGCTGACCTGAGGTACCCGTTGCGATATCTGCGCGGACAGAGACCGTGTAGGTCATGCCTGCAGGAACCGTGAAGAGTGCCGTAGGATCAGAGAAGGTGAATGCTGAGTTGCTGACGCCAGCTGAGTCCGTGATGCGTGTCATACCGTTGTAGAGGTAGACATTGGTCATCGTAGAGTCGTTGCTGACACCCGTTCGCTTGAACGAGAGCGCCGTCACGTTGATCGGAGAAGCTGTTGGGTTCGCGAAGACGAAGTCTCCGAGATCACCAACACCCTGACCTGCAACGAGAACCGTACCGTTTGGTGAGGTTGCGGAGAGCGAGACCTTGAGGCCTGTGCCCGTACCTGCGCCAGTGCCGGTGGTACCGGTTGTTGAACCGCTACCGAGGCTCCAGTGTGCACGTGAGATGCTACCGAAGTAGCCAGCCGCCGGTGAGACACCGACTGACTTCTGCCACGCGATAACTGCAGTCTTCGTAAGGGCACCGAAGTAGCCCGTTGCGTTGACCGTCATGAAGCCGTTTGCCTTCAAAGCATTCTGGAGGCAAGTGACTTCTGCACCCGTTGAGCCGACCGTCATGTCCTTCGTGAAGGAGCATGATGAGCCAGTTGACGGAGTCGTCGGTGTGGTAGGTGTGCCGCCCGTGAGGGAAGCCTGAACGTTTGCGATCGTCGATGCATCAGCACCGAAGGACGTGAGGAGCGAGAGGATCGACTGGACCTGTGCGCTCGTCAACGCTGCAGCATGCGCCATAGGCGCGAGTGAGAGCATTGACGTCGCCATTGCGAGTCCGGTCGCTACTGCCGCGACTTTCGCCATCGCTTTTGTAGTTACCTTGTTCATAACAATTGTTAATTATTTTAGACGCACATAGTAATCAAGTTGAGTTCGCACTACAGGGAGTACTTCACAACAACAGTGTCGTGAGGACACTCCTTGTTTTCTTAGTCGCACACATCAAGAACATTGCGCACAATTTTTACACTATCCCACAGCGCACCGTGTCGACCAGTGCGCCATGGATTAGTTGGCAAGGATAATGTTCAACTCTCGTTGAACTATTCAGTTATCAAAGTACGCCCTCCGAGAACAAACGTGTCCTCGTGAGGACTAGTGCTAAGTATATAGCGCTTACGCTTGTTCTCGGGTTCTGGTGTGTGGATAACAACCAGGAAATACCAAAGCAAAAGAGACCGTTTCCGGCCTTTTCACTCCCTTATTTCCTAGTCGCTACCACAGAGGCCATAGTACCAAATACGCGGCCCGTAGTCAAAATGTTCTGACATATACCTATATATAGGTATATGCATAAAAAAATCCCAAGATGTCATCTCAAGATGACATCTTGGGATTTTACAGAAGACCTCACGCAACAAGAGAGTAGGTGCTCCAACGACGCTCCCCTTGTTTCGCTACGACCCCCGACTCGATCAAGGCTGCAAGCTCTCGTTGAATTGTTTTTTCAGATACTCCGCGGATGAGTGTGGAGATGTCCTTAATACTGACACTTCCTTTACTGCGTATGACGGACATCACGGCGTCACGTCTGTCCTTTATAGATTCTTTCGGTGCTACAGTGTTGTCTTTTATCTGTCCTTTAGCTACTGCGCGTAGCGTCGCTGGCACGTGTCGCCGCGGCGTCTGCGGCTGCTGTGGCGAAGCGAGTTCTGCCGTACTGTGGAGCAGTTCATTTTTCGATGC
>JAKAIP010000036.1 GCA_021825025.1 bacterium | reverse complement strand
CCTCGTTGCCGGCGCAACGGGAAGCGGGAAGTCGGTTGCTATTCATGCACTCATCACCTCACTCCTCTATCGAAACGGGCCGAACCAGCTCCGCTTTATTATGATCGACCCGAAGCGCGTCGAACTCACCGCCTATAACGGTATCCCCCACCTCCTCACTCCGGTTATTACCGATCCAAAGAAGGCCATCTTCTCGCTCAAGTGGGCCGCGAAAGAAATGGAACGCCGCTATAACCTCCTTGAGAAGGAGCAGGTGCGAGATATCACCTCCTATCATGCCACAGTCTTCGAACCAGCGAAGAAGAAGGGCCTCGAAGATATGCCTGAGGCGCTTCCCTATATCGTGATTGTGATCGACGAACTCGCCGACATTATGCATAGCTACCCGCGCGAACTCGAGAGCTCGATTGTCCGACTTGCGCAGATGAGTCGTGCGGTCGGTATCCACCTTATCCTCTCGACCCAGCGCCCGTCAGTGAACGTCATCACCGGTCTCATCAAAGCCAACGTTCCAACCCGTATGGCGCTCCAGGTCGCCTCCCAAATAGACTCGCGCACTATTATTGATAGTGCCGGGGCTGAATCCCTCCTTGGCGCTGGCGATATGCTGTATCTCTCAAGCGATATGCAGAAACCTGTCCGTATCCAAACGGCCTATATCAGCGAAGCGGAGGTGAAGAAAGTCGTAAGCTATATTAAGAGTCATAACGCTGGTGACCTCTCGAGTATCGACTTCGGCGGACCAGGCACGACCGGTATCCAGTCGCATGATCCGAATGATGTCATTGGACTCGTGAATGGCAGCTTCGACGATGATGAGATCGATGACGATCTCTACGAAGATGCCCGAGCTGCCGTCGAAGAAGCTGGGCGCGCCTCTACTTCCTACCTCCAACGTAAGTTGAAGATCGGCTACTCGCGCGCAGCTCGCCTGATGGACGTACTTGAGGCAAAAGGCATCATCGGACAGGCAGATGGTTCAAAACCACGCGAGGTGCTCTCCGTCGCTGCAACTCCCTCGCCGCATGGCTCCGACGTCGAGGACGACTTCTAATATGATTCGCTCTCTTCTCGCCCTCACTCTCGTCCTGCTTACCGGCTATGGTCTCATCGAAGCCTGGCCGCTCATCGCCGGTCCTGGCCTCACGGTTGCGTCACCGCAAAATGCCGCCTCCTTCCCCGGCGGGACCGTGACTATCTCCGGGAAAGCTTCGCGCGTTGCCCTTCTCACTCTTGATGGTGCACAAGTTCTCCACGATCAAGACGGGTCATTCTCAACAACTCTTACCTTTCCTCACGGAACCTCTATACTTACCCTCATAGCTACCGACCGGTTCGGACGCCACGTCGCCACGACCCGTTCGATATTTGTCCCTGATTAATCCCTATCCTATGGCTCTTAAAAAACCAGCGAAAGAGAAAGTGCTAAAGACAGTCACTGCCACAAGCAGCGATAAAGACGAGAAGCAGAAATCGATTGATCAGGCACTCAAAGATATCCGCACGAAGTTTGGCGATGAAGCCATCACAATTTTCGGTGCCGGCACACCGCAGAAAATTCCTTCGATCCCAACCGGCTCTATCGGGCTCGATGCGGCGCTCGGTGTCGGCGGCCTTCCCTGTGGCCGCATCATCGAAATATTTGGTCCTGAGTCCTCGGGGAAAACGACTCTGGCCCTCCACGTTATCGCCGAGGCGCAGAAAGCGGGCGGCATCGCTGCCTTTGTCGATGCAGAGCATGCACTTGATCCTGAGTACGCACGTCGCATTGGCGTGAAGCTCACTGAACTCCTTATCTCACAACCCGACACTGGCGAGCAGGCGCTCGATATCGTCGAGAGCCTCGTGCGGAGCGGAAACGTCGACGTGATCGTCGTCGACTCAGTCGCTGCCCTCACCCCCCGCGACGAGATTGAGGGAGAAATGGGCCAACAACATGTCGGTAAGCAAGCACGCCTTATGAGTCAGGCACTGCGCAAGCTGACCGGCATCGTCTCCCGCAGCAAGACCATCGTTATTTTCATCAACCAGATCCGCATGCAGATCGGCGTGATGTTCGGCAATCCTGAAACCACCCCAGGCGGGAAAGCACTCAAGTTCTACACCTCGGTTCGCCTCGATATTCGCCGCATCGCTGCTATCAAAAAAGGCGAAGAAGTGGTCGGAGGGCGCGTCCGTGTGAAAGTCGTGAAGAATAAAGTCGCTGCTCCCTTCCGCACGACCGAATTCGACCTCCTCTACAACGAAGGTATCAGTCGCGAAGGCGAACTCCTCGCCCTCGGTGAGAAATATGACCTTGTGCAGAAGTCAGGCGCTTCCTATAAGTTTGGCGAGATTCCGCTCGGACGTGGTTACGATGCGTCGCGCACCTTCCTCAATGAGCACAAAGACGTTGCAAAAGACCTGTTGAAACAGATTAAGGAGAAATTGGCTGAGGGATAACCTCTACGACAGGGCTGGTGCCACAAGCCGGGAGATCGAACGTGCTGTCTCCCGGGCCAGCACGATGCACCCCGCGAGCGTGATAACTGAAAGCGCCTGCACCAGAAGACGCGTATGATCAAACGCGTCGATATAGAAACGCGGTATTTCCCGAATGTCCTTCGGGGCATTCTGCAGTACGTGGGCTACCCACACTTCCCGTCCAATCCCCCAGAGAGCTACCCCCGAGATAAGGAGCGCGAGCGTCGCATTTGAAAGAAGTACGCGCAGTACGCGCATCGTATAAATTCGTCGCAGTACAATGCGTTCGATGGTTGATGGATTAGTCATGGTGTTGTTCGTCATAGGCTCGTTTAAACAGTTTTTTGGCACGATGCACCCGGGTCTTCACTGCCGAGATCGAGAGCTGCTCTGATCTTGCAATCTCTTCTTGGGTCTTCCCTTCAAGGAACTGCAACCGCAGTATGCGGGCCATAGTTTCAGGAAGTGCCGCAAGCGCCGCAATAACTTCATCTCGAATCGAAAGGTTCTCGAGAAATTCAGCTCGCGCATCAGGAAGCGCTTCGTAGTGTTCTGGCTCGAGTTCCGCACGATGTCCGCGCTCCTTCCGGCGAACGGCATATTTGGTATACGCGACCCGATTGAGAATGGTATACATCCATGATGAAAATGTAGCACCCTCTTGTGGGTGATACTTGTCGGCATAGAGGTACATCTTGGTGAAAGTGTCCTGGACCACCTCCTCGGCGTCTTCAGGACTCCATACAACAGCCCGGGCACGCCGCAAAAGCGGCGCTTCGTAGCGGCGAACCAGCAGGGCGAACAGTTCCGGCTCCCGCTTCGAACGGGTAAGGATCTCGTAGTCCTCAAGAGCCGGACTGGGCTCGGAATTTGAAAAAGTCATAACATCTTGTATCATACCCGTATCCGCCCTTGGCGGCACTTTTTATAACGCACCTTATCCGCTTTTAGTTTCAGACTATGGCCGTACTCAGCTACAACGAAATTCTTCCAAAAAAGATTATTAATTACAACGACGCACCCTACGAGGTACTTTCCGCGCATATTTTCCGTATGCAAAAGAGAAAACCGGTCAATCAGACACGGTTGCGCAATATGGTGAACGGTGGCGTTCTTGAAATCTCATTCCACTCGAGCGAAACTGTCGAGGAGGCAGAGACCGATCGCATGGATGCCGTCTATCTCTACAGTAATCAGACTGAGAGCTGGTTTGCAGAAGAAGGAAACCCGAAGAATCGCTTCTCCTTCCCTCTTGAGAGCGTACACGACCAGGTACAGTGGCTCGCGCCGAATAGTGTTGTCGAAGTTCTGACCTACGAAGAGAAGCCTATGACTATTAAAATCCCGGTGAAAGTCGACCTCGAAGTGAAGGAGGCTCCGCCGGCAGTGAAAGGCAATACTGTCTCTGGCGGTACCAAGCTCGCAACGCTGGTCACGGGCGCAAAAGTTAACGTACCTCTCTTCATTAACAGCGGCGACATTGTTCGTATCAATACCGATACTGGTGAATACACCGAGCGCGTGACTAAGTCCTAAAGAATTCCTCTGTTCGCATAAGCAAAAGCCCCGGGTAGCCGGGGCTTTTGCTTATGTTGTTGGGCTATATTTACGCCGCAACGTACGGGAGAAGCGCCATATACCGAGCGCGCTTTATCGCCTGCGTGATCTCACGCTGCTTCCCTGCAGGAATGCCCGTGCGCTTTTTCGCAAGGATCTTTGCGTGGGGATTGGTGAATTGCTTCAGGTACGCCACATCCTTGTAGTCGATAAACTTCTTGAGCTCTATTTCTTCACGTTCAGATTGGTATGCCATACAAAAGAATTATATTGAATAATTAAAAAGGAATGTCCTCTGGATTGATTTCTTCATCAGGATATTTGATATCGCTGCTGTCGCTTGGTGCCGGCTGTTCCTCGTGAGAAGCCATTCCTGAACCAGCTCCCGCACCACCCCGTCCGCCATCAGCGCCAAACTGGAACGACTCAGCAATGATCTCCGTACGATAATTCTTCTTACCTGTCTCCTTATCGTCCCACGAACGTGTCTGCAAGCGACCCTCGATGTAGAGTGGTCGACCTTTCTTGCAGTACTGGGCGATGACTTCAGCGGTACGACCGAAGGCAACGACATTATGAAACTCGGTTGCCTCCTGCTTCTGACCATTCTTGTCCTTGAAGACACGGTCGGTTGCAAGACTGAAATTCACCACCTGACTTCCTCCTGGAAGCGCCTTCAATTCTGGATCGCGAGTAAGATTGCCGTAGAGAAGAACTTTGTTGAGGTACATGATGATTACACTACCACACTCTCAAGCGCGGTATCGAGCTCTGCTGCAAGAGCCTCTTCCCCGTCAGTCTCTGGAGCTGGAGCCTTGGCCATAAGCTCATGCACCTCAAGAGCGTGCCGTGCTTCGTCCTTGGTCGTTACCAGGTCGATGAAACGCACCACTGCCTTGTCAGCACGCATAGCAGCGACGACCTCGACATGATCAACAGCCGACATCTCGTACACAATCCATGCGAAGTACGCAGAATTGAAGTCGCGACGACCAGCCACTTCCTGACGAGAAATCGTGTAAGCGAGCTGTATTTTCTCTGGTTCAACCTCAGCGACGATCGTACCCTTTGCGGCAATAGCGCCGTGAATCGTCTGGTAGGCTTTCTTCACCTCCTCAACCGGCAATTCAGGATCGAGATGGAATCCAAGCTCGTAGACACGCGCCTCCGCGCCAATAGTATCGTCCTCGAGCACCTCGATGTCTTCGTCTTGATTCTTCGCCATAATTCCCGCATCCTAGCACGACTTCTGGGCGCCCGCAACACCAACCCTACCCCAGCCCAAAGAGCTTCTCGGTGCTGCTAACAAGCGTACGGCGCACTATTTCCGGGTCGTCCCCGCGAAGCTCGACTATCTTCAGCGTAACGTCGACGACCGCGAGCGGGTCGTTGCGCTTCCCACGGCGACCTACTGGCGCGACATATGGCGAATCGGTTTCGGCAAGGATGCTTGTGAGCGGCACTGTACGGATGACCTCATCATAATCGCGAGCAAATGTCATCACCGCGGTGAACGATAGAGTGAAATCGAGCGCAATAAACTGCTGCGCCTCTGCAACTCCGCCAACGAAGAAGTGGACGTCCCCGCGCAAGGAGGGGTATTGTTTCTTCGCGTCCGCGAGTATCTGCAACACCTCCTGGTAGGCATCCTGTGTCCCCTTGCTTGGGCGCGCATGGATGATGAGCGGCTTGTCGAGCTCCGCTGCAAGTGCAATATGTGCACGAAACAATGCACGCTGCCTCTCCTTCTCAGACGCGTCAACTGTCTCGGGTCGGAAAAAATCGAGACCACACTCCCCTATCGCCACCACCTTCGGATGCTCCGCAAGCATACGGAACATATCAATATCAAATAATTCATCCGTGTCTGTTGGATGGATCCCTATCGACGCAAAAAGATGTTCGTGTTTCTCGGCGAGAGCTACTGCCTTTTGTGATGATTCGTAATCGCACCCGACGACGATCGCGGCAATTCCTTGCTCACGCATCTGCTCGACAATTTCCTCTCGATCGTCGTCGTACTGCTCAAATTGAATGTGGCAGTGCGCATCAATATAACGAGTGTCCATGGAGATAGATTAGAGGCGCGGGAACAAGTTCTCGGGCTTTTTATTTTCCTTGATCGCAGTAAGTATCTTCTCAGCCGTTCCTGGCATATAAGGCAACAATGTTGCTCCAACCACCTGCAATTGCTTAACAAGCATCGTAATCATCTTTTGCCCAGCCTCTGGATCAGTTTTCACGATCGCAAACGGCTTGTGTTCTGTGATCGTTTGATCAATGGCACTCACTCTGCTCCAGATCTGATCCATCGCATCATTAAACCTGTACTCAATCACTGGCTGGGAAGTGAGTTCAGAGACTATCACTGGTTCTGGTAGATATTGCTCAGCAAGCTTCATCACTCGCGCAACGGCATTTCCCAATCCATTCACAAGATTCGCGGTATAGTGCTCGTGAATTGCCTCTGGAGTCAGGTCAGAATCCTCAACGGGACTCAAGTGTCGTAGCAGGAGGTATCGTGTCGCGTCCGTGCCATACCTCTGCACAAGGTCGAGCGGATTGATGACATTTCCGATCGACTTACTCATCTTCTGTCCGCCCGAGGTGATGAAGCCATGATAGAAGATCTGATCAGTATTCTTAATCTCGGCCGACAAGAGCATCGCCTGCCACATAAGCGACTGGAAGCGCACCTGATCCTTCCCCGCGACCTGCAGCGTCGTACCCTCAGTCCAAAACTTCTTGAACTTCCCTTCCGTATCCTCAGGCCAGCCAAGCGTGG
>JAKAIP010000035.1 GCA_021825025.1 bacterium | reverse complement strand
ACTCGGTCTACCTGCTCCCAAAGCAGGTGTACTACCGGTATACTACGGCCCGGTCTTCACACTCTATCACAGGTTTTTTGACTGTTTCTCGTGAAAAGTACTTCAAAATGTTTCATAAGAAACATAATTTCTCACTCTTCAAAGACGTGTCTTTAATACACATGTCCCCAAAGTTATCCACAAGAAACACAAAAACGATGCGATATATGATTTTTTAAAGCTCAGTACCCCTTGTCCTACAGGTGCGGATAGGGAGAATCGAACTCCCACCTCGTCCTTGGCAAGGACGCGTCCTACCACTAAACGATATCCGCGGTTGAGCCACTATAGCATAAAACAAGCGCGCCCGGCAGGACTCGAACCCACAACCCCTTGGTCCGAAGCCAAGTGCTCTATCCATTGAGCTACGGGCGCATATATATTCACATTTTTCTGTTAGAATTGTGCCATGCAATTCCCATTCAGCCAACTTCCGACAGAAATCATAGATACCATACAGACCCTAGAAGAGAAAGGGTTTGAAGCATGGATCGTGGGAGGATGTGTTCGAGATTTGCTTTTAGGAAAAAAACCAAAAGATTGGGATATCACTACCAATGCTATGCCGCAGCAGCTACAGGATCTTTTTCCAAACACGTTCTATACAAATGATTTTGGGACAGTGGGTGTCGTATGGGAAGCTGCTACCGATGAAACAGCAAAAGTTATCGAGATTACCCCATACCGTGTAGAAGGGAAGTATAGCGATGCCAGACGCCCAGATAGCGTTATTTTTAGCCAAAATATAGAGGATGATCTAAAGCGCCGCGATTTTACTATCAACGCGCTGGCATATAGCCCCACCAATGATAAATTAATTGACCTGTATGCTGGCAGAGAAGACTTGGAGCAGGGGATTATTCGTGCTGTAGGAGATCCTCGCGAGCGATTCGGAGAAGATGCATTGCGTATTTTACGCGCGATACGCCTCGTCGCGCAACTTGATTTCAGTATAGAAGAACGGACCAAAGAAGCTATGGCTGAACAGGCAAATCAGTTGGAACGTATTTCAAAAGAACGCATTCGTGACGAATTGATCCGTATTCTCGAATCCGCAAAACCAATGAAAGCGTTACTTTTGGCCCACGGACTGGGCATACTACCCTTTATTATTCCCGAATTAGAAGCGGGGGTAGGGATAGAGCAGAACCAAGCCCATACCTACGACGTATTTGAACACAACCTGCGTTCGCTCCAGCATGCTGCGGACAAAGGATGGCCACTACAAGTACGCTTAGCAGCGCTCTACCATGACATAGGAAAGCCACAAACGCGAAAATGGTCCGATGAAAAAAGAGATTGGACTTTTCATGGACATGATGTAGTAGGGGGAAAAATTACCAAAAAAGCCTTAGAACGGCTGAAATTTTCACGTGAAACAATCCAAACTACTGAAACGCTGGTTCGGTGGCATATGTTTTTTTCTGACCCAGATAAAGTAACTCTTTCTGCTGTGCGGCGGATCATCCGAAATGTAGGCCCAGAACATATTGAAGAACTCATTGAGCTACGCATTTGTGATCGTATTGGTACCGGTCGTCCCAAAGAACAGCCCTTCCGGCTGCGGAAGTACCAATCACTCATTGAACAAGCCTTACAGGATCCTATTTCAGTCAATATGCTCGCTATAGACGGGAAGCGACTTATGGAGGTTACACGTGAAAACCCTGGCCCGCGCCTTGGGTGGATGCTGCACGCACTACTGGAAGAAGTGCTCGACGATGCAAGCCGGAATCGAACAGAATATTTGGAAATGAGGGCTCAACAACTAGCCCAACTCTCAGATCAGGATTTACGAGGATTAGGAGAAGAAGGGAAAGAGCGGAAACAGGAAGCAGAACAGGAAAAAATAAAGGACATACGGAGAAAATACTTTGTTGAATAACTATCCACAGAGTTGTCCTTTACTATGTCTTTTATGAGCAGTATTCTTACTAATGGACTCTAGGGTTAGCAGAAACTGTGCGGGTGTTGCCCTGCATCTGCAAGATCACTGCAAACATAGAAATTGTTCTTTATACGCGTTCAACATACGTCATTTTCTAATCTCAATTTAGTAAGACGAGATACGGACACGCTCACCTTACTTTAAGTACGTGGTATTCCGTTGAGTTTGTAAAAGCGGGATTGGAAGATACTGACGTATCTACAACCCCCGCAATATACTCTCCAAGCGGGGGTTTTGTTATGCAAGTTCGAGGAGCACTGGACAATGATCCGATCCTAGTACCTGCGGCAGTATCTCTATCTTTACTATACGCGGCAGGAGTTTTTTTGATACGAAAAAATAATCGATGCGCCATCCCACATTTCGCTCTCGTGCATGCGCCCAATGACTCCACCAAGTGTAATGACCATTCCCTTGAGTAAATGAGCGAAATACATCCACAAATCCTGCTCCTATAATGTGATCAATACCTTGCCGTTCTTCCTGGGTAAACCCATGTTCTCCCTCATTTTGTTTTGGATTGGCAAGGTCTTCTGGCATGTGTGCCACATTGAGATCCCCACAAAATATGACTGGTTTTTCTGCTTCAAGCGCTTTGCAGTAGGCTAAAAATGCCGGATCCCACTGCGCATGCCGAAAGGCAAGCCGACTTAAATCTTCTTTTGCATTCGGTGTGTACACATTCACAAGAAAGAAATCCCGAAATTCAGCTGCAATCACTCTTCCTTCTTTATTTGCTTCACCGTATCGATCTTCATCGATGCGATACTGTTTCGCTATGGCATCGGGTAGATTAAATCGAACACTCAGCGGCGTTTCCTTACTGAAAATAGCGGTGCCGCTATATCCCTTTCTGGTGGTTGCAGAATTCCAGTACTCTTCATACGCAGGTAAGTCAATTTCAGATTGATGCTGCTGAGCCTTGGTTTCTTGTAAACACACTACATCAGGAGCGTACTGCTCTATAAAGGGAATGAAGAGGCCCTTTTTATGAACTGCCCGCAGTCCGTTTACATTCCAGGTAATAAGTTTCATGTGCGTTGTTTTCCGTGAAATGCTTTGTGCACTTCTCGTAAGCGTTTATCGGTTACATGGGTATATATCTGCGTTGTAGCCACATTTGCATGTCCAAGCAATTCTTGCACAGAACGCAAATCTGCCCCGTTCTCCAGTAAATCAGTTGCGAAAGAATGGCGAATCACATGGGGTGTTACTTTTCGGGTAATACCGGCTTTCACCGCGTACTGTTTGATGAGACGCTCCACCGAGCGGGGAGTGAGACGTAATTCTTTCGCTCGAGCACTATTCTTACCCATTTGCACAAATAGCGCTTCTTCCATATCTCCCCGTTTATCAAGATATTTTTTTATCGCATCTTTTGCGCGAGAGGAAAGAAACACTACGCGCACTTTATCTCCCTTCCCGCGCACAGAAAATTCATCGCGCGAAACATCAAGATCCCGATTAAGCGAACACAATTCTGATACCCGCAGTCCTGTGGAAAAAAGGAGTTCTAATATGGCCTTATCCCGCAGCGCTGGAAGTGCTGTGCCGGAAACGCTATTAAGTAATCGGTTCAACTCTTCGGTAGAGATGAGGTCGAGATCTCGAGCACCAGTCTTCGCCAACTCAATGCGCTCTGGATTGAGAGATATAACATCGCGCTTGCGCAAAAATTTGAGGAATGATCGAAGGGCTATGAGATAGTAATTTTGCGTCTTCAGTTTCATGCCCCCCGAAGCTCCTTTTTGGCGATTGAGATGCAATCGGAACTCGCGTACCGATTGTTCAGTAATTTGCTGTGGAGCAGTAATGCCAGTGTGCTGCAAAAAACGAGTGAGGTATCGATCGTAGTTCTCTATGGTCTTCACACTGCGTCCGCGCTCAATTTCCAGATACTCCAGGAACTGATTTTTGAGTTCAGTGAGCACTTGTTTCATACGTCGCACAATTTTACCATGAAGTAGAGATGCCCTTGCAAAAACCGCATGACTGTGCTATACATTGCACATGCTTACCAAGCGAAAAAAGGCCGCAGTTATTAAAGAAACCGCTATTCACGACAGCGATACCGGCTCTGCGGAAGTACAAATTGCAATCCTTACGAAGCGTATTGACGAGTTGGCAAACCATCTCAAGAAGCACGCGAAAGATAAGCACTCTCGCCGTGGACTTCTCCAAATGGTGGCAGACCGCCGTTCACATTTGAAGTATCTCGAGCATAGCGACAAAAAACGCTATAACGCTATCGTTAAGAAGCTGAGTTTGAAGAAGTAAACCTTCTACGGATAGGTCTACATCGTATCTGCACAATGCTGCGGTATACTGCTTGAGTACGCAGGTATTTTTATTTTTATAGTCTGTGTTTGTAATTTTCTATGGCAATCATAAAACATAAGAGTCAGCGAGTCGGTATTTTTATCGATACGCAAAACTTGTACCATAGTGCAAAAAATCTTTATAAAGCAAGGGTAAATTTCGGCCAGGTGGTCAAGGAAGCATTGGCAGGACGCACGCTTATTCGTGCAGTTGCCTATGTTATCCGCACGGAATCTGAGGAAGAAAAAGGGTTTTTTGAAGCACTCAATAAGTTAGGTATTGAAACCAAAGTGAAAGATATTCGGATTTTTGCCGGCGGTGCAAAAAAAGCGGACTGGGATATTGGCATGGCTATCGATGCTATTGCTATGGCTCAAAAACTCGACACCATTATCCTCGCAACGGGGGACGGAGATTTTGTACCCTTAGTGGAGTACCTCAGGTACACGCACGGCTGTCAGGTGGAAGTAATTGCGTTTGGAAAATCATCTTCTACTAGTTTGCGGGAAGCGGCGGACGATTTTATCGATATTTGTGACAATCCGCGCAATTACCTCATTGGCAGACATGGACACTGGATGCCTGGATTCTCCTCCGGCACAAAAGAAGATACATCTCTTCCTGATGAGTCGGCCGATACGTATGAAGATGGTGAAGATCCAGCTATAAAAATGTCGGGAGAAAATTAAAAACAGCATGCTTTCTGTCTTTCAAGCGCTCATATTGGGGCTCGTGCAAGGCATCAGCGAACTGTTTCCTATATCAAGCCTTGGACACAGCGTTATCATTCCTAGTCTGGTAGGATGGCATCTTGATCAACAAGACCCTGTATTCATCACTTTTATCGTCGTCACTCATATTGCCACCGCGCTTGTGCTCTTTCTCTTTTTCTTTGCTGATTGGAAATTAATTCTGCAAGGATTAGGACGTTCACTTCGCACACGGGAAATACGGCAAGATGACACCTATGCACGTATCGGGTGGTTACTGATCGTCAGTTCTGTACCAGTAGGAATTCTGGGTATTTTGTTTGAAAAACAATTTTCTATGCTTTTTGCAATACCGTTGTACGCTGGATACTTCCTTATCGGAAATGGTATTGTGCTGTACATAGCTGAGTGGTTTATACATCGTAGACCAATCCAAGAGAGTCATAGTTACGAACGAGTAGCTCATCTCTCTTGGATAGAGGCAATCAAAATTGGATTGGTGCAGTGCTTGGCACTTCTGCCTGGATTTTCACGTACAGGCGCCACTCTTGCAGGAAGTCTTATGGTTGGACTCTCACATGAAGATGCAGCTCGTTATGCATTTTTGCTTGCAACACCCATTATCTTCGCTGCTGGCGTATTAAAAATACCGGAACTAGTGCTTTCAGGAGAAGCGGTGAATATGATGATATTTGTGGTCGGTGCGGGGGCTGCCGCACTCGGTGCATATGTTTCCGTGCGATTTTTAACTCGCTACTTTAAAACGCATACGCTCATCCCTTTTGCGTATTACTGTGCAGCGGTCGGTCTTATTACGATTTGCGTATCACTATTGCACTGATTTTTTCGGTGCGCTATTGAACCAGGCAACGATAAAGAGAAAGAGGCCGAGAATAAGTGACGCGAGACCGTGTTTAAAATGCGCGTGCGCAGAACCGGCAAGGTAGCCAGGCAAGTAAGAGGGGAGTAACCCTGCGGGTGTGCGCCAATAATACACAGCAAGCCCGATAAAAAATATACCAAGCACTACAGAACCCCAAGTAAGTACTGTTTTCATATCAGGTAGTATACCGTACTGTTTGCTCCGATGAGAGTGGTTTGCTACAGTTTTATATTATTCGTCGGCCTTCGGATAGGTAGATTTCAAATAGCATTTGAAGTCTAAAATCCGGAGACCTAACATTGAAAATCCATGCACAGTAAAACGTTCTCCACGGAGATTGGCGGTAAAACATTGACCGCAGAATTTACCGATCTCGCAGAGCAAGCAAACGGATCGGTGATTCTGCGATACGGCAACACTGCCGTGCTTGCCACTGCGGTGATGAGCACCAGAGTACGCGATGATATTGATTATTTTCCGCTCACTGTCGATTATGAAGAGCGATTTTATGCTGCAGGAGCCATTTTAGGCTCTCGATTCATGCGCCGTGAAGGTCGTCCTTCTGAAGAAGCGATTCTTTCCGGCAGAGTGGTGGACAGAACCATCCGTCCTTTGTTTCCCCAGTACCTGCGCAATGAGGTCCAGGTAATCATCACCATCCTTGCCCTCGATGAGGATGATCCAGATGCTATCGCGGTGAATGCAGCTTCTCTTGCACTTGCCACTTCCGATATTCCTTGGAATGGACCGGTAGCTGCAGTGCGCATTGGAAAACACCGAGACGGTACGTTTACGGTGAACCCTACCTACGCACAACGAGAGAACCCTGACACGGTACTCGATGTGCTTGCCTGCGGAAAAGATCGAACGATCAACATGATTGAAGTAGCAGCAGCAGAGCTTGATG
>JAKAIP010000034.1 GCA_021825025.1 bacterium | reverse complement strand
GCTTTCCGAAAGGCTCAATCAGAACGCGCATGACCAAACCCGATAAGCATGTTAAAAAATTACCCTCATTCGGTGAGATTGTTCGAATTACTCTTACGATATAATTATTCATCCATTTCCGTTCGCTGGTTCCGATAGCTTTAAGTGCCTCATAAGAATGAACCCTATGGCCACGATAGGAAATAATATTCTGAGGGAATGGCAGGCCATTAAAATAAAACGTGTCGGGGTTATCGTAGCACCATTGGAAAAACTGAAATGCTATAGATTTAGGAATCCCGCCTGGTCCGACGGCTATGATATGGCCAGAAGGCGGAAATTCGAAGTGTGGGGGCGACCCATGATACCAAACCCCTTGCGTTTGACAATACGTGTTTCCTGCTGCTATCATTAAGCTTAACAAAACCATGTAATAGCGTCTCATTTCTTTTCTCCTTTCAATTTCTCTTTTATTTCTTCTTCTTTTGATTTCGGGGCCGAAAGCCAGTTTTCCGGTTTCTCTTCCTCCGGATTGTCTGTATACTCATAATCAATCTCTCCGGCATCGTTCAGTCTCGCGATAGATTGATCCGCCGTATGCGCCATGTTAAGTGCCGTAGACATGACGCCGAAATGTTTGATGTTCAGCTTGAGAACCGTTTTGATCGCCATCTTATCGAAATCAGAAACCCAGAGTCCGGTATCAAAGCTTTTTGAATACCGCTTGCTGTGGGCCACCAGTTCTTCGGTAGACATATACAATGCGTGCTCGAATCCCTTGTTCAAGCGGAAGTACGAGAAATAGCCGATAGTCTCGGAATCGTGACCGACGCTGAAGTTCGGGTCAAGTTCAAGTTCTCCGGTCTTCCGGTCAAGTTTCATAAGCTCCCCACGGTACACCGGCCCCGCGTTGATTACATTATACTCTCCGGTTCTGAGGGCAAGCTGGATATAACCGTCTTTCATTATCTGGAATTGGGCCTCTTTAACTTTGCGCTTGCTGCTCCAATACGGGATTATCGCTGCGAATCCAAGCGAAGCCACGATAGGCAACCGAAGCGTAGCAGCTACCATAGCGGCACCTAAGACCGATGAAACTTCCACATCCTCAAAAGCTTTGTTTGAGATGAGATGAGCTATCGACATGATGAATCCTCCAGATTCCTGATCCAGCACAGCGCGGAACGCCTTTGCTATTTCCTCGGATTTCAAAGCGTCTTTCGCTGCCCGAATGCCGAACTTCTTCGATGCAGCCTCAAGCTGCTGTCCTGAGTTGCTCATTTTACTTCCTCCGTTTGACTTTGTTTGGATAGAACTATCGGATTACCGAATCCCCGCTTCTTGAGACGGCTCAATGTGCGCTTATCAACATAGAGATTGCTCTGATATTCTGTTAGTATCTGGCCTTCCAGTATGTCCCTGCAATCATACCACTCATCGCGGGGATGAATTTTGAGAATCTTAATCTGCTTCATGCTTCGTCCCACCAATCCCAATATTTGTCCATCATTTTGGTAAGTGTCTCGTGCCCCGTAAAGAGCCACTGTATCGCAGCGTATGGCATGAAAAACGCCGCCGCAATCATCATTGCAAAGGGAATGCTCAGCAACCGCAAAAGTCTCTTGAAAAATGTTTTCATTTTCTTCTCCCGTAATCAGAGGGCCAAGTGGTATCGTTTGGCGCAACCGAATAACCAGTAAAATTTTCAGCGCTTCCACTCTTGTTTGTAGTACTCATTTTATGAAACACCTCTCTTCTATGATCCGATATCTATTGTGACTTTATTACCGCGTATCGCGTAACCTTGGATTACAAGATCTGCGATTACGTGTTTTCGCGGTACTCCTTTGCGTTTCATTTTATCAGGAACCTCCGTTCTTCGGTTTCTTTTGTGAATTCTGCCGCAACATCCGGATTTTCTTCTTTAAGCCTCGTTACATCAATCCGTTTGACCGTGTTCGATTTCCATGTTGCAAGCAGCCTTTCTCCGAACTTCAACGCCTCGGCGTCCCTCATCTTCGCTTTGATTTGAAGCTCTAAAATGTCCTTTCGTTGTTCAGCCTCCTTAAGTTCGGCTCGCATCTCTTTGAGTTCCGTAACGGCGTCCATAAGCACCGTATCTGCTTCGATGCTTTTCATTTGCGATGATGGCCAGAGCTTTTTAGCATCAGTCAGCGTCTTAGGTTCAGGTGGAACCTTACCAAGGATGTTACGTGTCCAAAAGTTCTTCTCAAGTTCGAGCATTTGCGGAACGATGATGTTTGATTTCGCAACAGCGTAGATCCGAAATTCCATCGCCCAGCGCGTCCAGATTATGACCGGAATCTCCGCGTAATCTTTTCCAGTTACCTCCATCCCGTGTTGAACCTGACAGAACACGTAATCAGGAACCGCGTCCGTTCCTTCGGTTCCATAATCTTCTCCATGCGTCGTTAATTTAGCTTCAACATAAGCGCTTTCTGCCAGCGCATCGGGTCGCGCAACAAGAAAATCGTATTGAGGATGAATGAAGATTACGTCCTCGATGGTGAGAATCTTCTTGGATCGTTCCGCATACTCCTGTAAGATTACCGGTTCCATTGCTCGGCCAGCCCGAGTGTAAATATTGTCCTCGTGGATTCTTCCGTTTATAAACCGCAGCCACACATCGGCGGCAGTTGGGCGTTCGGTTAGACCCACGATGGCGGCGGCATCAGATGAACCAAGGCCGTGCCTGCCGATTCTTTGGTATTCCGAATAAGAGAGTTTCATTTGTCCTCCAGCATTTCCACGGGTATGATGGCTCTGACGATGTCAGAGCATTTTTTAGAGATGATATTGCGAGCGTAGGCAGCAGCAGTGGCGCTGGCAACTTCAGCAGCGTAGGCATCAGCAGCGTAGGCGCTGGCGGCAGCGGCATCAGCGTAGGCATCAGCAGTGGCTCTGGCAGCTTCAGCAGCGTAGGCATCAGCAGCGTAGGCGCTGGCGGCAGCGGCATCAGTAGTAGTGTAGGCGGCAGCAGCAGCAGCATCAGCAGCAGCAGCGTAGGCATCAGCAGTGGCTCTGGCAACTTCAGCAGCGTAGGCAGCAGCAGTGTCGTAGGCGCTGGCGGCAGCGGCGTCAGTAGTAGTGTAGGCGGCAGCAGCGGCAGCGTAGGCATCAGCAGTGGCTCTGGCAGCTTCAGCAGCGTTACGTACCTCTTCGACTGTTGCCCCGCCGTCTATCCACCTCTCAGCTGTTTCTATCGCTCGCGCAGGCCGTAACTCGTCTGATGGAAGGTACGGCAGCGCCAGGCGAGCACATGCGCACGCAGCTTTCACCAGGAGTTTTCTATCGATGTCAACTTTCGCGGCATACCACAGCATCCAGTCGCCTCGCTCACAGGTTGCCCATGCTTGCTTAAGCGTTTTTTTACCTACCCACTTGTAAGCCTCCTTACAAGCGTGCAGCTGCTTGAGTTGTCTAGAGAGTTTCATTTGTCCTCCAGCATTTTATTTTCCTATTGCGTAAATTCCGATGAGTGATAATCCAAAGATAAAGAGATTCCACGCGACTATTGCCGCCACGTCTTTCCACGTAACTTCAGTTTTCACTTTTTTGCTTTCCCGTGTTCAACTGTCTTATTTTCTTCTATCTCTTCAAGGCTTGGTGCATTCTGAATTTCGTAAACCGTCCAAATCCAGAACAGTTGAGAAAAGACCACAACCGTTTTTATCCAGAACACAGATGGAAATAGCGATAGAAGCGCGTCAATTAAAACGCAAATACCCGCCGCAATGATAGCCCACTTAAAGCGTGTCATTTCCATCCTTTTCCTTTGTGTATCGCCTCAATCACTTCATCAACGGTGGCGCCGAAGTTCATACATTTGAATTCCAGCTTTTCAAGTTCGTCTTGTGGTTTTTCGTCCTTTACAGACAGTTCGAGTTCCATGAGAAGTCGGATTTTCAGGTCTTGTTCCATTTCTGCGATTGTCATTGTTGTGTCTCCTTTAGTGTCTGTAAATTTGTTTTGCGGTGTAATGATATCCACGCGCCCGCGCAGGACGCGTGGATTGAAATGCCTTATACTATTTGCATGAAACGGCAACCGTCGCGGCGATACAGCTTATCCGTTTTGATCTGATTACAGAGATCACTTATTATCTGCTGACGCGCCTCCTTGTAATATGCAGACAGTAACGTCTGATGTTGCTCACGGATGGCGTCGGTAACGCGTAACAGATCGGATAATGACGAGACCGGAAAATATCCGGTGTCACCCGTAAGACCTGTCAACGGATCATATCCGATTGACATCTGCTCCACGTACACTAATGTCGGATGATTGTCGATATAACTACCTCGGGTATTTATACGATCATAATACGTGGATGCTGTCTTGCCATACCGCATGGCATCCTCGATAATCGCGAGTGCACGAGCGACGGTATACTGCACGTCATCCTCGATCTTTGCGACATCGGTTGGGGTTAAATCATCATAGCGCAACATTGTCGTGTCTCCTGTTTTAAGCACGCTCGCGGGCTGGGCTGAGACACGACTCCCGTAAGCCGCAGCCCGTCCGCGTGCTGATTTTAATAATCTGTTGTGTGTTGTCGTGTCTCATTTGCATCCGCATGATAACACTATTATATTGCAATGTCAAGCAAATAATGCAAAAAAATAAAAATAATTTTCCGGCCAAAATAAGTCAAAAACGTCAAAAAAGGAGGAAAAATGGGATTAGACATGTATCTGTATAAGAGATCACACGTTCCGCCAGGATCGCTCCAGTTTTTGAAACCTAACGACAAGATAAAATCAGAGCGGATAGTATACATACTCGAGGAGGTCGGTTATTGGCGTAAAGCCAACGCTGTGCACCGGTGGTTTGTAAACAACATACAAAACGGTATCGATGACTGCGGCGAATACCGAGTATCCCACGGAAAACTAAAAGAGCTCTTAAATATCTGTATTGACGTGCTAAGCTCGATAACCCTATCGCCTGGGCAGGTATCTCGTGGATATAGAGTTGGCCAAGATGAACCTTTTCGCGAGGTATTTGTTGAGGGACAAATAATCACCGATTCGTCTTTGGCGGAAAAATTACTACCTACGCAACACGGGCCTTTTTGGGGCCCCACTGATTATGACGAAACATACTATGCAGACATAAAACACGCCAAGGAGATTCTTGAAGAAGCCATCCAGGATGAGCATGCGGAGTACTACTATTCGTCGTCTTGGTGAAAGGAGGGTGAATTTTTGTGAAAAGATGCAAAAAGGTGGGTGAAAGGTGGGTGAAATTTTGTGAATTACTTCATGGCACGCTCTTTTTTATTCTTTTTCCTGGGATACAATCTCTATCTTATCGAAGTGAGCCTGAGAAGCTACTGATTTTTGACACTGAATAACCAAAGGGTGAAATTTTCGTGAAGGAGTAACATGAATATTCATAAGTGGAAATACGGCGATCATGTTAAGGTACATACACCTTACACGTTTTGGAACGGAGCGTCTGGGCATGTAGTTGAATTAAGATATACGGAGTCAAACTATCCGATTGTCATAGTGCGGTTCGAATACGGGCAGATGGCACCATTTCAGCAGGGAGAATTAGAATTATTGGATCCCGCCGATGCTCCGGATGCCACAAAAGAAAAAACTTAACCCTCTTGACATCAGGATTCACATGCCTTGTAGTCTAAAATACCTAGAAACGCTTTCTGGAATACCTAGAAACGCTTTCGAGGTAACATCTTTCCTTTTCGTTCGGCAGAGTGAGAAACAAAGTGAGAAACAAAGTGAGAAGATTTTTTCTAACTCTAACCGATTTCTCTTGACATCAAGAACTACATTCCTTAATTTGTTGATATAGGAACGTGAAAACAGGCTAAAATCGAATGTCCGACTTTTCCGTTATACCGCTTGATATTCTGAAGGAGGAACTTGTTCAGGAAAATCCGGGTCAAAAATTTCCGCACGAGGTTCGTCAAGCAATGATTGAGCAAGCACGGGAAGCCTTGAAGCATCCGAATGATAAATCCCCGACGGGCTTTCCTTGTTGTTCGAATAGTATGCAAAAATCGAACAGAGTAACTATATTACACATAACAGATTCATTGGCAGCGGTTCCCGCCATCTGTTCGGGTTTGCATACTAGCCGCTGCCTCTTTTTTGGGGAGAAGGGGTATGCAAACAAGGACTTTGACCAATGGCAGGGGGTGTGTCCCAAACAGGACACAGTGTTCCAAACAGGACACAGAGGTATGTCCCAAACGGTACACCCACCTATGTCCCGAATGGGACACCATATAAATAAAGAAAGAAACACTAAAGATATACTCCGCTTCCCGTGGAGAACACAATTTGTTTCAGTGAACCACGATTCACCACATTGGGTTACTGGTAGGAATGTAAAATTGAATAAATTCAAGCCCAACGTGATATGATTGAAATACATACTGAAAGACAAAATGACCTTTAACTCTATTCCCGAAAAGAAAAAGAAGCACCAACGCTGTCCGGTCTGCCGTCAGCTCAAATCGGACTGTCATCGAAAAACCGGAGTGTGCCGAACTTGCAGACAAAACGAGTACAAGCACAACCGGAAACGCAAACCGAAAACGATAGCGGAAATGCTGTGAAAGATCCCGAAGATGTTGCAAAGAAAATGCAGCTCATTCACATTGTTTTCGGAAATCTCAAAGCGTTCCTTAATGGGACGTATCATGGAGTTTCAAGCAAACATTTACAAGCCTATCTCAATGAATATGTGTTCCGATTCAATCGACGCCGCTTAGTATTTGAGGCATTCAATACACTTTTGGGAATCGGAACCAGCAAAGAGGGGCCAACTTATTATCAACTTTATCACACAGGAAAAGCGAGAGGCTGGATTCATCCGAATCCAAGGGAGG
>JAKAIP010000033.1 GCA_021825025.1 bacterium | reverse complement strand
TCTTACTGTGCTGGATATGCTACGCACGGCTCGTATTCCTTCTCTGCAATCATTTGATTCCCGACATCTTTCTATACAGCTTGCGCAAGCAAGAAAGGCGCGCGTATCACACGTGCTCATTATGGGCCAGAGAGAGGTGCTTGATAAAACTATTATCGTTCGTTCTGCTGACGAACGCGCGCAAACCACCATCGCACTCGCGCAGCTACCAAAATACCTTAAAACATTGCGAGTCTGATGGGGTCATGGTAGTATGGTGCGCGTTATGGTAGTAAACGCAGCAGTAGAAAAAAACGACGGGGAAAGCGCAACGAACCTCATTCGCCGCTTTACGAAACGCGTGCAGGGAGCCCGGCTTATTCAAAATATGCGGGAACGCCGTTACTTCACCCGTGAGAAATCACGCGAAGTGAAACGCAAACACACACTCAAGGTAATCAAGCGCCGTGAAGAAGTAGCTGAACTCATCAAGCTCGGCAAATTGCTTGAAAAGACTACTCTGCGACCACGTCGAAAATAAATGAAGCGAACAAGTGTCGCTATCGTCAATAAAACCCGGGGGAAACTGCCGGGTGTTCCGTTTGTTGCCCTCAAGCAGGCCGTGCTTGGAAATACGTATGATCTCTCAGTAGCACTCCTTTCTCCTAGCGAAGCGCGCCGCATTAGCAAACAGACGAAGCACAAGGATGTTCCATCCAATGTGCTTTCTTTCTCTCTTTCCAAACATAGCGGCGAAATTCTTCTGTGCCCTGCCACTGCCCGCACACAAGCATCTCTCTACGAAGCGACTCCGAACGATTTTCTTTCCTACCTCTTTATCCACGGCATGCTACATTTAAAAGGATTTGTACATGGTGCTACAATGGAAGCCAGTGAGCGGCGCTTACTGAAACGATTTGGCGTAGTAGTACGCCTTTGACCAAGCGCCTGGCTCTCCGGGCGCTTCCTTTATGTATCCATGCAAAAAATTGTTACCGGTATTGATGTAGGTTCGTACCATGTAAAAGTGGTGATAGCTGAACATCCCGATGATCCGCGGCAACTGCCGCGTATTTTAGGAGTGGGATATGCTGAAAGCAGAGGGTTGCGTAACGGATACATCGTATCGGTGTCTGATGTAGCGCGCTCTATCGCCGCAGCAACCGCGCAAGCCAGCAAGGCCGCACAGCAGAAAGTGCGGCGCGCCTATCTCAGCATTGGCGGTATCGGACTTGAAGAAGCATTTTCTCGCGGAGAGACGGTAGTGGAGCGAGGCGACTCGGAGATTACAGAGCGCGACATCGCCCGAGCCCTCGATGCAAGCGAAGCAGCATTGCCTCCGGCAACGCTCGTCAACCGGAAAATCATTCATCGTATTCCCCTCCATTACACTATCGATGGAGTAAAGCTGCTAGGACGTAGTCCAATCGGCATGAAAGGGACGCGCCTTACGACGGAAGCAATTTTCATCACCTGCCTCACACAGCATGTCAACGACTTGGTCGCTGCGGTGGAGGAGGCGGGTATGGAAGTGGAGGATGTTGTTGCTGCGCCGATTGCCGCATCCTTCGTGGCACTCAGTAAAACGCAGAAACGCGTAGGGTGCGTGCTGGCGAATATCGGATCTGAAACGCTTTCTATCATCGTATTTGAAGATTCCATGCCTATTTCCATAAAAGTATTTCCCGTCGGTAGCACCGATATTACCAACGACCTTGCTTTGGGGTTACGTATCGCTCCTGAAGAAGCTGAGCAGCTTAAACAAGGGGCAGTATTCGGTTCTCCGTATCCCAAACGAAAAATTGATGACCTTATTTCCAAGCGGGTATCGGATATGTTCAAGCTGATAGAAGCGCATCTGAAGAAGATCAAAAAAGATGAATTGCTTCCCGGGGGCATTATTCTGACTGGCGGAGGTTCTTCGCTTCAGACCGTTTCTGATTTGGCAAAAGCAGTACTGCGCCTTCCTTCTCGTGTTGCAGCACTTAGTGATAACTCTACCTCCCAACTACAGGTCAAAGACGGTTCATGGGCAGTGTCCTACGGTCTTACGGTGTGGGGGTTTACTCAGGGTGGAGATCTTGAACAGGCGAGCGACAGCTCATTTACTGAGCTTTTTTCGGGTATATGGCAGTGGATAAAAAAGTTTCTTCCATAACGGAAGAGTTCTTCTGTCAAATTGTTGCACCTCTTCCTCTTCAGGTGGTAGAGTGAGTCATACCATTTAGGGGATTAACTAACGTATATGCCGCAAGTACAACCAGAAGTAGAAGCATTCGCTCGGATTCGTGTCGTCGGTGTCGGAGGCTCAGGAGGAAATGCCATCAATCACATGGTGGAAAGTAAGATGCGCGGCGTTGATTTTATCAGCGTCAACACTGATGCACAGGACTTGCACCAGTCACTTGCAAAGAAAAAAATTCATATCGGGAAAAATCTTACCCGCGGACTCGGCGCTGGCATGAATCCGGATGTCGGAAAGCGTGCAGCAGAAGAAACAAAGGAAGAAATACAGCAGGCACTCAAGGGATCGGACATGGTGTTTGTTGCCTGTGGTATGGGTGGCGGTACCGGAACTGGTGCAGCGCCAGTTGTTGCTAATGTCGCAAAGGAATTAGGGGCACTTACCGTTGGTGTAGTAACCAAACCATTCTCATTCGAAGGGCAGCAGCGCATGCGTATTGCTGAACAAGGACTTGATGAACTGCGCAAGGAAGTCGACGCTCTTATCGTGATTCCAAACGACCGACTACTCGCAACCGTTGAAAAAAACACCACATTGAAAGATGCGTTTGCTATGTGCGATGATGTGCTGAAGCAGGCGGTGGAAGGTATTTCCGATCTCATCACCCATCCGGGCATTATCAATGTCGACTTTGCCGACATACGAGCGGTCATGCAAAACGCCGGTTCGGCGCTTATGGGTATCGGCATTGCTTCCGGTGAAAACCGAGCACAAACGGCAGCGAAAGCAGCTGTTTCTTCCCCGCTCCTTGAGCTCTCTATCAACGGTGCAAAGGGGGTGCTCTTTGCTATTGCCGGTGGTGATGACCTTGGCATGATAGAAGTGCATGAAGCAGCAAAGATTATTACCGAATCAGTCGACCCGAATGCAAAGATCATCTTTGGCGCTATCAAGGACGACAAGCTGAAGAAAGACGACGTGCGCGTTACGGTCATTGCTACTGGCTTTCCAACATCTGGAACACCAGCGCGAGGCGCATCCCTCTTTTCAACATTTGCCGGTGAACGAGAGAAGGAAGAGAAAGAAACCCCATTGGTGGGAAAGATCTTCAATACTCCTGCCCCCACACCAACTCCAGTCGCGTCTATAAAAGATATTGTGAAAGAAAAAGAAAAGGAGGAAGAGAAACAGCCAGAATCAAAACTCAAACTTTCAAAGAAAGAAGAGGATGAAGAGGATGAATGGGGCGTAGTGCCTTCATTCCTTCGACGACCTAAGATAAAATAGCCAAATGGTATACGACCTTGCGATTATTGGCGGCGGTCCTGCCGGCGTTGCCGCTGGAGTCTACGCTGCGCGTAAACGTCTTCACACTGTTTTTATTGCAGAGACTATAGGTGGACAAAGCACCGATTCCTTGGAAGTTCAGAATTGGATTGGTACAGAAAAAATAGCAGGCAATGATCTCGCAAAGCAGCTTGAAACACATCTGCGTGCGTATGCTGACGATGTGCTCACACTCCAAATTGGAGAACGAGCAACAAGCGTACGAAAAACGCCAGAAGGGTTTGCGGTAGAAACAAGCAAGGGAGCATATACTGCTCGCGCACTCCTCATCGCTACCGGTGGTTCCCGGCGCAAGCTTGTGATTCCCGGCGCAGACCAATTTGAAAACAAAGGGCTTACCTACTGTGCCTCCTGTGATGGTCCGTTGTTTGCCGGACAGGATGTAGCAGTGGTCGGTGGCGGTAATGCCGGTTTTGAATCAGCCGCACAACTGCTCGCCTATACCAAAAGCGTCACGCTCATCCATCGCCATAGTGATTTTGCAAAAGCGGATCAGCTTACTGTGAAGGCGGTGGTCGCTCATCCCAATATGCATGTACTGACTGATTCCTCTCCTATTGAAATCCAAGGAGAGGCATTTGTACAAAAAATATTCGTAAAAAATGAAAAAACTGGAGAGATCACCGAAGTACCAGTGACCGGCATATTTGTAGAAATTGGTGCTATACCTGCCACTGCCTTTGTGGGCGATCTCGTGGCAAAAGACCAAAATGGATTTATTAAAGTAGATCCAAAAAATCAGCGCACTTCCCTCGAAGGCATATGGGCGGCCGGCGACTGCTCGGATGGGCTGTACCATCAAAACAATATTGCTGCGGGCGATGCAGTGAAGGCTCTTGAAGATATTTTTTATTACCTGCAAGCAAAAAAATAACCCCCGAATAAATCGGGGGATGGAAAAAGAAAAAATACTTAATTTGTTACTACTTTGGCGGCTGCATAGCAACAACTTCTAAATGTACTACCCCAGCGAGGGTATACCCAAGAATATTGGCAGCCGCTTCAGATAGATCAAGCTGTCGGCCGGTCCGACGTGCGGGTCCTCTGTCTTGTACGATAACTTTTAATACCTTACCTGTATGAGGATTCTTTACCCAAAGAACAGTCCCGAAGGGTAGGCTAAGATTAGCTGCAATCGTCGGATCTCCTTCTTTGAAGATCTTACCATCCGCCATGGTGCGACCAGGAAGATTATACCAACTAGCCAACATCCAATAGTGGGTTTTATGCGCTACAGGTACTGTATGCGCCTCCGCCTTCCCATTAACAAGAAGAGAGAGCAGAAGACCAAACAGTAACACAAAACGGAACAATGACTTACTCCTTATGAACAGTTATCTATATAGGTATACGTAGTATATACATTTTTGGTGCATCACTACCTGGCACAGTAGAAAGCCTTATTACATGACATTTAAAGAGAGAAGCAAGGCGGCAATTATAAGAAGCAATAATCCACTGAGGAAAATATAGCTTGCTAATGCCTCTAAACGATATCCTCTCCCTTTCGTTTTTGCATGAATAGATGCATAGGAAAGAAATGTACTAATAGCAAATATACCAATACAAAAGGCAGACATTTTCGCGATGATTCCATTGCGAGCAAGACCGACGGCATGAAGATCAACAAGTACGACAAAAGAAAAACCCAGGAGCGTAGAAGAAGTACCTAAAATATGTGACGCTCTGTTTGTATCATTTTCTTGCATAGATAAGGTATATTCTTAATTAAATAGCGACCCTACCGGGAATCGAACCCGGATTTACGCCGTGAAAGGGCGCTGTCCTAACCGTTAGACGATAGGGCCTGCATCAAAACTATAGCTGAATTTAGAAAAAAATGCTATGGTTGCTGGTGTTTTTGGAGAGGTGGCTGAGTGGTCGAAGGCACCGCACTCGAAATGCGGCATCCGGGAAACTGGATCGTGGGTTCAAATCCCACCCTCTCCGCTCTTATGCAGTACCTGTACATGCGATAATAAAAAGAATGACATCGTATACTATCACACCAAAAACATTTCTTCATCGGGAGAACACAAAGCATGATTCTATCGCCTTAGACGTAATACTTTCTCCTAATTGGGAGATATTTCCCTACCGGCAGTGGCACAATGACATTTATTTCGTACATGATGCAGCATACAAACGTTATGTGTATACAGGAGCGTTGCTTGCCCTCATCGTTGGCAGTATTGCCTACTTCCGCACCACCACTCCCTCAGATTTAATCGCTTCCGGATCCTACGAAACTCTCACGCCACAGAGTCTTCTCGAGCAGATTAATACCTATCGATTTGCACAAGGATTGCCTGCATTAACCTCAAATGCAGCGCTCATGCACATGGCACAGCTAAAGGCTGACGATATGGCAAGTCGGCAATATTATGGACATCTGAATGCAGATGGTAAGGATATCTTTCAAGCAAATCCACAATATAGCGTCGGAGAAGAGAACGTAGGAGAAACGCTTGCATTGGGGTTCGATACACCAATTACCGTAGCAAGTGCATGGGAACACGACCCTGCTTCCTTAAAAAGTATTGATAATAGTGTATATACCGACGCAGGAGTTGGCATTGCACGTGGAAAATGGATTGATGGGAGCATAAAAACGTTTGTAGTGCTTGAGGTGGGAGAACCAGCTACCGAAGGCATCTCTCACTACTAAAGAGCCTTGAGCGCTACTCTTTTTATGCGTGTAATCCTATTTGCAGCTCATAGAGCCTGCGATATTCCCCTTCCTCTTTACTCAGCAATTCTTCATGCGAACCCGATTCAATGATACGACCGTCTTTGATTACTAAAATAAGATCAGCGCGCCGTACGGTAGAAAGCCGGTGCGCAATAATAAAAGTAGTTTTTCCTTTCATCAGTCGTTCCAGCGATTCAGTCACCGCCCGTTCAGATCCCGCATCAAGGGCCGAGGTAGGCTCATCCAACACCAGAATACGTGGATGTCGCAGTATCGCTCGTGCAATTGCGACCCGCTGTTTCTGCCCTACGGAGAGCTTCACTCCTCGCTCGCCGACCAACTGCTCCCAGGTATCCGGAAATTTCAGAATAAAATCCTGTGCATAAGCTTCTTTTGCCGCTTCATGCACTTCTGTGTCACTAGCAGAAAACGAGCCGTAACGAATGTTGTTTCTGATCGTATCATTAAAGAGGACAACCTCTTGCGGTACTACACCAATCTGCTGACGCAGTTGCTTCAGATTGAGCGTATTTGTTGGTCTTCCGTCTATGAGCACTTCCCCCGTATTGGGAAAATGAAATCCAGAAATAAGATCAATAAGAGTCGATTTTCCCACACCCGATTCACCTACAAGGGCGACCGATTGACCTGCATGTACGGAGAATGATACGTCTTGCAATATCGGCCTATTGCCTTCATACGTGAATGAAACGTGATTGAACACTACATCACCATGCAATTCTCCAATATCGCCTCCTGCCGGCGCATACTGTTCAGACGGTTCGGCAAGAATTTTTTCCGCTTCTTCCAGCTGTACCAACCCATTCTGGATCGTCTGCCATTGTCTTCCCACTACCACGAATGGTCCGAATACCATAGTTGCATAGGCATTGAATGCCAGAAGGTTTCCTATCGTGA
>JAKAIP010000032.1 GCA_021825025.1 bacterium | reverse complement strand
AAATCCGGCTAGAACCTACGCTTCGCGCCGGTTTTTCCACGATCCTTACCGTGGACGCAGCAATGGGAAAATCTGCCCTTCCCGTATCGAAACACCCTCAAGGAAGCTAAAAAGACGCTCGGATACTCCGAATCCGAACGCTGGCGGCATACCGTACTCAAGTGCCTCCACAAAGTCGGCGTCAGGCATTTGTGCCTCTTCATCCCCGGCTTCGCGCAACTTCTGCTGTCGTGCAAAACGTTCAGCCTGATCGACCGGATCGTTCAGCTCGCTAAACCCTTTTCCTATCTCCGAGCCTGCCAGTATGACCTGGAATCGTTCAACCACTCGCGGATCGGCAGCACTCTTCTTCGCAAGCGGTTCCATATACACCGGTACATTCACAAGGAATCCTGGACCGGCCAACGTTTTTCGAATATGTTTCCATGCCGTATCAACCAGTCGGCCGGTATCGGCCTCTTTTTCAAAAGGAATCCCCTTTGCCGCAAGCAACGAACCCCACTCAACCCCCTCCGCAAGAGGACTCGCCCCATACTCTTTCTCCATAAGCTGACAAAAATCGTACGTCTCCCATTCTTTACCCAAATCAACGGAGAATTCTTTAATCGTAAACACGCAGGTTCCATATACCGTGTTAGCAATGGTGCGATAGAGATCAATAATCATCTCCCTCCCCGCTTCGTATTCTTTAAACGCTTCATAAAACTCCATCGCCGTATAATCCTGCGCATGCTCAGCCGACATACCCTCATTGCGAAATACCCGACCGATCTCAAAGGTCTTCGGGAGGCCTGCCACCAGTAACCGTTTCTGCCAAAGCTCGCCGACCGAGATACGCAAGTACACGTCTATATCGAGCGCATTGTGGTGGGTAACAAATGGCCGCGCCTCCGCGCCTCCGGTCATCGTCTCGAGCACTGGCGTCTCAACTTCAACAAACTCTCGCTCAAGGAGGTATGAGCGGATGCTATTCCAAAAAGCAGAGCGACGTTTGATGCGCTCAGCTAAATCTTTCGTCAACAAAATATCAAGATACCGTTTTCGAAAACGCTCATCTTCATCCTTAATACCAAACCACTCATCCGGTAGCGGTCGGAGCGATTTCGCAAGCATACGCCAGCTCTCAACATCGAGCGACGGCATGCCCCGTTTCGTTGTGAATGCCCGCCCAGAAAATTCAACGACATCCCCCGTATCAACCGTACTTACGAAGAGATCGTACGCACCCTCACCGAGCTTATTGCGTTGTACGAAGCACTGCCCTTTCGTCCCATCGAAGATATCGACAAACAACGACCCGCCGTGCTCACGAAGCGAAAGCACTCGCCCGGCAAGTGCCACCTGCTCATCGTGCGCGGCAAGATATTCGTGATGCGCAAGAAATTCTTGCACCGGATGCGTCCGACCCGTTCGAGCAGGGTACGGATCCATGCCTGCCTCCTTGAGGCGCTCTATCTTCGCTAATCGTTCAGCGCGCACCGTATCGAGTAAAGCCATACGCACCACTATATCACGCAAGCCGCTATGCCAAAAAAGGCATACCTGCTAGGCAACTTTCTCAATCGTATACGTCTGCTTACCTGAAGGAGTCTCGAAAGAAAATACGTCGCCTTTCTTTTTCCCCATGAGTGCTGAGCCGAGTGGCGAAACGTGCGAGAGTTTCTTGAGGCGCATATCTGCCTCTTCACTTCCGACGATGGTGTATTCGTGCACCTCAGAGCTTCCCTCTTTGCGAATCGATACTTTCGAATTAAAGCTGACTTCATTCTTTTTCTTCCCGTCAGTCATGATCTTCGTATTCTTCACCAATTCCTGAAGCTTCTTGATACGCTCTTCAGTTGCCGCTTGCAGATCACGCGCTTCTTGGTACTCAGCGTTCTCAGAAAGATCCCCGAGTGAGCGGGCGTATTCGAGATTCTTGGCAATCTCCGTACGTCGTACGGTCTTCAGATACTCAAGCTCCTTTATCATTTCATCAAACTTTTCTTGCGAGACGATGGTTTCTTGTGTGTCAGTCATGATGAGCGCATTGTACGCGAGCACCGCTAGAGTGCAATAGCTGTTGAACTCGTTGCCGTCGCTTGCGCTGAAGTACCGCCAACATAGGGCGAATTTTCAGCGTGCAGCGCGTCGAAAAGCTGCCGCATCACATTCACCGCTTGTTCACCCATCCCCTGCGGACCCTGCTCGAGCACTACGGCAAACGCATACTGCGGATGCTCATACGGGAAGAACCCCACGACCCACGAATTGTCATACTGGTTATGGGTTCCCGTCTGGGCTGTGCCGGTCTTCGCAGCGACTGTCACATACGGAAGATCAATCGCATTCGAAAGCGCAGTCGTCACACCAAGACGCATACCCTCTCGCACTACCGCGAGTGCGGCCGTATCAACCGGAACAAGCGAGTAGTACGCTGTCTGTCCCTTGAGAAGAGTTGGAGTGAACAATTTTCCGTCATTCGCAATCGCCGCAGTCGCACGCGCCATCTGTATCGGTGTCACTTGCATCGAATACTGTCCGATAGCGGTGAAGTATGTATCACCGAGATACCACGGCTCATGGAAAACACTCTCCTTCCATGCGGGACTTGGTATGAGGCCTGGCGCTTCACCCGGTAAATCAACTGCCGTCGTGCTGCCAAACCCAAATTGTCGATACCAGTAATCAAGCCGGTCAATACCGAGACCCTTCATACTTCCAAACCCGCCGCCAACCTCATAGAAAAAGACGTCCGAGGACCACGCGATAGCTTTTCGCACATCCACCGTACCGAGTGCTTTCCATCCTTTATAGATAAACGTCTTACCGGGATGGTAGGGGTCAGGCAGCGAGAGAAATCCAGGATCATCAATTAATGTCGTCGGCGAAATGACCCCATCGGTGAGAGCTCCTGAAGACACAAACGGCTTCACAATAGAACCTGGAGCGTAGACACCCTGTACTGCATGATCAAGAAACGGGTGACCCGGGTCGGTATTGTACGCAGCAATGGTAGTTGCGGGGCCACCGCTCGCCATCACATTTGCATCATATGAAGGATAGGAGACGAGCGCCTGAAGCGCGCCAGTATGCACGTCCATAATGACACCCGCTCCCGCGATGAACCCCTTACTTCGCGCAATGTCGGCAACCGCCCGTGCAAGAAGAGTCTCGAGATTCGCATCAATGGAGAGCTGCAACGTACCACCCTCTTTTGCCGGAATAATGGTCCCTTCCGAACGAATGTGTCCAAGCGCGTCTGTTTCGGTTAGCATTTGACCGTTCTCTCCGGTCAGGAGTCCGTTGTATTCGGCTTCAAGACCCGAGACTCCTTTTTCCGTCTTGTCGTAGTACACGCCGTTCGTATCTTTCTTTGGGTAGGAAACGTACCCAATCACGTGACTCAGTGCCGGCACTGGGTACTGACGTTCAACAGAACCCTCGGCTGTCTGCACGTTCTCCGCAAGTATGACTCCTCGCGTATCAGTGATGATGCCTCGAGGCGCAAAGAGGGTGGTGACCTCGAGAGAGTTATGAGCACTCTCTTCTGCATAACTTGCACCGTTGGTTATCTGGATGTTCCACGAACGGGAAATAAGCACGAGGAGAAGCACACTGAGTCCGATGCCGAGTAGGAAAAAAGAGGATCGCGGAAGAGGTTTCTCCAGCTTTCCTTCAAATCGATCACGATTAAACTCGGGCGTATTTGACGCGTCGAGGAATATCTCGTCCGGCGCAATCTCGAGGTCGCGATGCTTTCTTTTCCGCCGTATCATCCTTCAATACTACTCGTCTTCAGGCGGCTATGCACGAAAAAAGCCACACCCGTTCCGAGACCTCCCCAGAGTGTAAAGAGCGGGAGAGCCATACCATGCGGCACATAATAGAGCGTATCGACAAAGAGGCCCACGGCTAGCGGCACGAGCGGTTCAAAGAGCGACACACCGGCGGCAAGGCACGCGGTGAGCGGCCATGGGAAAAACAACGCTGATAGAAATGTCCCGAACACGAGAGCACGGCGCATCATGGTACGGTCGACGTTGCGACAACCGAGGGTGCCGCCCCTGTCGCACGAAGCATCACCCACGACAATGAAAATGGGCTAACTGCAGGCATGATACGCAACGTCACTCCTGGTGACAGCGGATCGCTATCAACACGCGCAACAGTCCCAATGGCCTTCATACCGGGACCTGGTACGAACACCACATCCCCAACAACAATATTGGCAACTCGTGGCACTACCGCCTGGAAAGCGCCGGCACCGATACCCGTAAGCGTCAGTGGTGCACTCGTCGACCCAACCCACCCGCTCACGGACGTACCCGGCGCTGAGAAGAGTGTGGCGCGAGAGAAATCGTTTTGCACTGAAGAAATGAAACCAACAGGCACATCACCCGGCCCAAAAACCTCCATATTGGGTGTGACGCCTTCCTTCGCACCAAGCGCGAGCACAAGTGTGTCGTACGGGCTCACGGGAGGGCGCACCACTACCCCTGCGATGAGCCCAGGAATTTCCTTCGGCGTATTCGATGCGCCGAGAAGAGCGGTTATGTCAGCAATCTCTTTCGTGAGCGTACGATTCTCACTCGCCAGTGTCGCATTCTCACTCGCCAGTCTGTCGTTCGCTTCAGTCAGGGTAGCGGCAGTAGTAAAATGAGAAAGAAAGAGATGACTGTCCGCAGAAAGCGTATCCCCAAATTGAAAGATCGGGGTAACGATATGTAAAAACAGATTTGGCGCAACTAAACGAAACCCAAGAATAAGCAGCACAACCCCGAGCGCCACGACGCCACTCGATACGCCTCGCCCCGATAACAATGCATTACGCTTCGCTAAGAATGTCTTCTTCATCGATGAAAAAATCTGCGTATGGCTCCGGATGCTCCGTCACAATACCCGCACCACGCACCACTGCCGTTAAGGGGTCAGCCGCAACCTGGACCGGCACGCCGAGCATCTTGCCGAGTATCTGCGGCAATCCTCGCAACAATGCACCTCCACCAAAGACAGTGACGCCATGCTGGAGAACATCCGAGAGCAGTTCTGGCGGTGTCGCTTCAATCACTTCCTTCATCGCATCCATAAGTGCCTCAAGCGAGGGAGTGAGTGCTTCGCGCACATGAGCATCGGTCAGCACGATCTCTCGTGGCAGACCGGTGGCGAAATCACGTCCTCGCACATTCTTCGAGAGCGGCTCCGCGAGCGATATGACCGATCCAATATCAATCTTCACATCCTCAGCGGTCCTCTCGCCGATGCCAAGTTTAAATTCACTGCGCACATAATCGATAATGTTTTCATTGAACCGGTCACCTGCCACCTGTGAACTCTTTGAAGCAACCACGCCCTTGAGAGCGATCACCGCAATATCGGTCGTTCCCCCGCCAATATCGAGCACCATCGTACCGACAGCCTCAGCGACCGGAAGCTTCGCGCCAATAGCTCCCGCCACCGGCTCTTCGAGAATAATTGCTTCTCGTGCTCCCGCATTACGTGCAGCATCACGGACAGCGCGACTCTGCACATTCGTCACACCAGTCGGCACGCCGATCACCACTCGTGGCCCAAAGAGTCGTGTGCGACCATTCTGTGCTTTCGTGATGAGGTAGGTCAACAGCTCTTCGGTCACCTCGAAATCCGAGATAACCCCGTGCAAGAGCGGTCGCACCACGCGAATATGCGGAGGAGTCTTCCCAAGCATCGTCTTCGCCTCCTTCCCGACCGTCACCACCTGATGCGTCTTGTCATTCACTGCAACAATAGACGGCTCATTGATAACCACGCCGCGTCCGCGTACATAGACCAGCGTATTCGCTGTTCCAAGGTCAATCGCGATATCGGGACTGAAAAGTAAGTTGTTTGAAAAGCGTGCCATAGACTTATGCCGCAAGAATCTCTTCCCGCGTCTTCTTCGCGACCTCACCGGTTGCGCGCGTCACCACTTCAAAGGCACCGTTCGCCACGGCATCCTTCCCAACTACGATGCGGTACGGCATACCCAAGAGATCGCTCTCCGCAAATTTCTCGCCAGCGCGCACATCGCGATCATCATAGAGCACTTCGATACCCTTCTCTGTAAGAGCAGCATAGAGTTGCTCAGCGGTCTTCGAGACTTCATCGCCATCATGCCCAAGTGACACTAGGTGGTAGGTGAACGGTGCAACCGACTCTGGCCACACTAGCCCCTTCTCGTCAGCAAGCGTCTCGACGACAATACCCATAAGACGCGTTGGGCCGATACCGTAGCTACCCATCACAACCGGCTTCTTAGTCCCGTCCTCACTGGTATACAACAAACCGAGCGGTTCAGAAAAACGAGTACCCAAACTAAACGTATTGCCCGCTTCGATGGCCTTTTTCTCGATGAGTTTTTCCTTCTCGAGCCCGAGTTTCGCAATTGTCTCGTCGGTATATACCTCTTTATTTATCGCGATGCGCTTCTCTTCATCTATATAAATGATGTCTTCCCCCGCTTCAGAGACTGTCTGGAATTCCTCAGAGAATTCACTGAAAATCCCACCTGAAGCAAACGTAACGTACGTACGGTCACCGATACCGATGCGGGTGAATACCTTCAAGTACGCTTCGCGTGCCATATCATAAAACTCTTTGTGTTGTGCATCATCCCTCGAGAAGGAGTAGAGATCTTTCATCATAAATTCCTTGCCGCGCATAATGCCCGATTTCGCACGAAGCTCATTACGAAACTTGTTTTGGAATTGATATGCATATACCGGAAGATCGCGATACGAAGAAATATGATCGGTCATGATACGCGTGAGCGGCTCTTCATGAGTGATACCCAAACCGGTCTCGCCGCCACTCTTGAACTCAGTCTTGAACCAATTATCTACCTTCGCATCATCCCAACGATCCGTGCGACTCCAGAGCTCTTTATCTTGTAGCGAACTCATGACGAGTTCCTGCCCGCCGATAGCATTCATCTCTTCGCGAATAACCTGCACAATATTGTTGAGCGTGCGCAAACCCAAAGGAAGATACGAGTAGACCCCGGCCATTTCCTTGTGCACGTAGCCAGCACGGACGAGCAATTGTGCATTTTGAGAGACCTCGTCGGCGGGCGCCTCGCGGCGAGTCTTAGTGAACAGCTGTGATTGTCGCATAGAGGCAGTATATGCTCCGGACGCACGA
>JAKAIP010000031.1 GCA_021825025.1 bacterium | reverse complement strand
AGCGGCGCGAATTAGTAAAGCGTGACCAAGCCTCTCCCAGCACAGTACTTGACTTTTCTATACTTTTGTGTATTATGAGCGGCAGAATCCGCTCATTTCGAGTTGGATATGACCTTTGATTGGAAACATCATGTTCTACATCCTCACCTTTCTTGGTGTCTTGCTGCTCGCCAGCATCGCTCTCGCCACCCCCTTCTTCCTCCAGTGGATCGCAAGGGAGAATATCTTCTTCACCACCGTGAGAGAAGGTACCGTGAAAGCCATCATGCGCGGGAAGTCGTTCGAGCGATTCATTATGTCGTTCGAAGGACATCATCTGAACGATCCTGATCCTAAAAAGAATTGGTTCAATGCAGGTGCTCCTCAATGGGAAATCATCCGTCACGAAGATAAAAAAGATGATCAGTACGACGATCGGCCACGATGGATGAAACACCTTGGCCTCTATTGGGTCGGGTGGCCGTGGGCACACAATGTCTACGTCTACGCATTCGAATGGAACGAGACCTACACCGGGCAAAGCGGAAAGGAAGAAGTTCTCCCTCGTGCTGAAGCAACCGACTTCATCTACGCAGCAGACTTCACCTATGCCATCGTGACCAACGGCGCGGAGACGAGTGATCGACTCCAGACCGACGAGCTCACGCTTGTCACGGTCGCGGTGCGCAATCCCTACCGGGCGCTGTTCTCGGGCGAAGACTGGATGCGACGGGTAACTGCCGCCATCAATCGACACGTACGCACCTATGTGGGAGAAAAACAATTCCAAGAATTGATCTCCACGAAGGACTTGACCAGCTTCTCGAAGCCGATCATCGAGCTCACGGAGAAATTGCCAGATGATGGCACAGGCTCTCCAACCAAGGGCCTGCACGGGCGCTACGGCGTAGTGATACGCACTGCCGACCTGCAGACCATCGAACTGTCAGGAGACTCGAAGAAGCAACACGAAGAGGCAACGACTGCCGAATATGTTGCGAGACAAAAAGCCACAACCGTACGTCTCGACGCTGATGCCAGGGGCTATGCCATCGAGACGATTGGAAAGAAAGAGGCAGAAGCCCTGGAAGCTCGGCTGAAGGTCATTAAGGATCATGGCGAGGCCGGCATCACACTCGCCGGCTACGACGCGATCCAGGAATCGTCAAAGGGTCCCGGCAATACCATCGTGTGGGCAAACAACCCTCTCGGCGCACTTGCGGGAATGTTCAAACAGAAAGGAGATGAAAAATGAACGAATGGCTCTTGCTCACCCTATGGGTGATCGGTATTTTCTTGGTAGTTGTCACCGTAGGAGTCGGGGGCACCATCTGGCTTCGTGCCATCAGTCCGCATTCGCGGGCGATGGCCGCAGCACAGGCCCGTGTCAATCGAAGAACGACGACCACAACGACTCCCCCGTCAGAACCCCAGCCGCCAAAGAGACGAGACAGGTTCGAACGAGTCAGAAAATGGCTTGCGACATCCTTTTGGAACCTTCTTTTCGGTTTCGCGGGACTAGCGATCCTCATCTGGGGGTTTCTTTCTACCTCTCATTCATGGGAGACACCCACGCTCGGGGCGATTGTGGTCTGGAGCCGAGAACACTGGCTTTGGATCCTCGCGCTTGCGGGCATCCTCGCGGTACTCGCCGAGCTGAATGCCGCCACCCTGGGAAGGGCGACGAAGGTGGTGCGCAGCACGCTCCTCTGGGGCTTGGCTGCGCTCTTCATCGGCATTCCGGTGTTGGCGGGGTTCACGAGCACGGGGAATAGTTCTACAACAAATACAGCTCAGATACCCCTGGCGAGTGCGCCGCAATCGTCGTGGCCCAAGCTGACCGCAGTGGCAGGAGGAGAGTTTGCACACATCACCGTGCCACCAAAAATGCACGTAGTGATGATCGGAAACAATTTCCGTCTTCACAATGTGTACCAGGACGGACATGAATGTGCATTCGGGGAGCACTGTGTTGACGGTCCACTGACGTCGGTGTATGCCACAAACGAGGCAACCGAGGAAAATATCATCTCCTACGCTTTCGCTCCCGATGTTCCTTAGTGTTCTTTGTTGGCTCGTCCAACGCAAAAGCCGCACATCACTGTGCGGCTTTTTCTTTTCGTAATGTATTTTACTTATTCGACAAGATATGTGCGATTATGGTAGATTCTCGAAGGATACGTACTAGTGTCCGCACGGGTTATTCTGACCAAGTCAAGCATTTTTGGAAATGAAAGGAAATTATCGTGGCAAAAGACAAAGACAAGAATCCTGCGACAGAGTGGCATAACAAGGGTGAGCAAGACTACGTGAACGGCAAATACAACCCACCAAGGAGTTGGATCGCCGAAACCACAATTGCCTCAGATCAGGACAGAGAGAATTGCAAGAGTTACAGAGAGGGGCGGGAAAACGCGAAAAAGCAAGAAAAATAAACCGTCGGATAACTACACGTCAGAAAGGCTTAAATTATTCAAAGCAAAAGCCGCACATCGCTGTGCGGCTTTTTCTTATCCCTCGTCACGTACTACTGCGACAGTTTATGAACCGGCGTGAGATCAAAGGTGCTTAATGCAACATTAATGATACCGTATGCCCCGAAGATAACCACTAGCCCGACGAGCCCCCAGAGGATGGCACGACGGCCTGTTTCTCGAGCACCCGCATCACCCGCTTGCCAGATGAACTGGAAGACGCCCCAGAGGAACACTACAAACGCACTTGCCGCGAGCAGTAGGATAATCGGATTGATTATCTCGACGATAACCTTCCCGAGGAACGTATTCAGCGTATCGAGCATCGACTATCCGCCGATCTGGACTCCCGCCCGTGGCGTACCACCGTTTATACCAGAATTATTGTTGAAGCTGATGGTGCCCGTGAGGATATTCACGAGACCCCAGATCGATACCATCACAAAGAAGCCGATAAGGCCCCAGAGCATAAGCTCTTTCCCCTTCTCCTTCGCAGTGTCGTTGGTAGCACCCATGATGAAAGTCTGGAACGCACCCCAGACGAAGACGATAAATGCGATCGCGAAAATAATCGGCACCAATATATTGTTGATCGTATTGATGATGAAGGATCCAACATCTGAGAGATTGTTCACCGTGGCTGCGAGAGAGACGAGCGGAAGAGCGAATACAGAGAGCACGCCTGACGTAAGAGCAAAAGCTTTTTTCATAGAATAAATAAACGATTAATGAGTTAATTGTAGCCTTTCGCCTCAACCGGTCAATGGACCTTCATGCGAAGTGTGGATAGTCGGAAATGCCTACAGCGTCGGATAACTTGGCGCAGCACCTCCGGCACCGAGACCGAAGGTACTGAGAACAATCGCTACGAGACCCCATACTGAGAGTATGACGGCAAATCCAATGACGCTCCAGAGAACAAACTTTCTCCCCGTCTCGCGCTCACCTTCACTGTCTGCACCAAGGATGAAGTATTTGTATACGCCATACACAAAATAGAGAAATGCGATGGCGAACAGCACCGGAACAAAGACCGTATTGATAAGACTCTTAATGTCTCCAGCGAAGGCGGTGATTCGGATGAGATCCATAGTGTATTAGTATGACGTCGGTAATATCGGTGCCGCAACACCAGTGAGACCAAAGGTATTGGCGACGACGTTCACCATTCCCCAGACCGACACCATCGCGACGAAGCCGATAAGACCCCAGAGAATGATCTTGTGACCATTTTTGACCCCCGCCGAGTCACCCGAAGAAGGGGCTATGATGTATGCCTTCGCGATGCCGTAGAGAAATACGAGGAAAGATATTGCGAAGAGGAGCGGTACTAAAACGTTGTTAATGAGGTACAAGAGAGTAGAGGCGACCCCGCAGATACCGACGCACGACATATAAGGTACGTACATATTTTTAAGTATGACACATTACGCGCCTGGCGCGATGCCAAGCGTGGATAACAGCAGGTTCACGAGACCCCAGACAGCGAAGAGTACCGTGAGACCAATGATACCCCAGAACACAAACTGCCTCCCCTCCTCTCGACTCTTATCCTCTCCCCCATGTAGCAGGAAATGATTCACCACCCCCCATACAAACGCAGCGGCGGCAAGCGTGAAGATCATCGGTACTACCACCGTATTCAAAACCCCAATGAGGCCTGTCGAACCACTACCAACGAATTCTTTAAACGTCATATTAGCCGCCGAGTGCCTGGACCGTCGACAGGATGCCGAGCGATATAGCCTTCGCCCCAAGGAGAACGAGTGCGCCAATAAGTGTCCAGAAAAGCATAGTCCGTGCCTCGGTAATCTTAGACTCATTCCCTTGAGCCATAACAAACTTAAATCCAGCGAAGATCACCATAAGTACGACGACAACGACACCGATATTAATGATGAACTCGAGAATATTGTTCAGGAACGCCATAAGGCAGTTGCCATTCCCGGCACTACAATCAACACCCTTAAGGGGGTTAAGTAGCGACGTGTTTGGGCCAGTACCAGTATTCGTCACACTTGTTTGCGTCTGCGAAGGATTATTATTCACTGAAGTTTGTATGCCTCCTCCAGATTGACTTGTGTAATTACTTATCGATAGACACTGGCCATTGTAAAGTAATCCCCCGCCGGAACCAGGACCATTTAGATCGCAGGCGGAGCCATTAGCCGTTCCAGCGGGATCTGCAAACACCATAGGCGCCTGCCCGAAGAGAGCAAGAGCGAAGAGGAGTGTAACGACAGCGAAGAAGCGTGAGATCATTTTTGTAGAAGCGCGGTTAATGCATTTTGCGCTGCAATGAGGGCAGTATCGGGAGTAAGGCGACCGCTAATCACATTACTAATCATACCGGACAGGACAGTGTCCGTACTCGCAGGGAGTGGGGACAACCAGCCTTTCGTATAGAGCGCTTCAGCGTACGCGATTGCTGCGACAGGATCCGTCGGCGCCGTAGCAAGCGGAGTGAGCGTTGCTGGCACGAGCGAAAGCGCGGTCGCGACAGTCGTTTGAATAGCTGGGCCAGTGAGAAGTGCCGCAGCTTGGTACGCACCTGCAGGATTCTTCGCGCCACGCGGGATCATAAAGGCGTAGACAAGCCCATAGACACTCTTGAAGGTGGCCGTGGCTGGCTGCGGTAAGGCAGATACCGCGAAATCAAGGTTCGGATTAGCTGCAGTGAAGAATCGTGCCTCCGACGCATAGCCGATATAAAGAGCCAGGTCACCATTTTGGAACGCTTGCTGCGAATCAGGGAGCGATCCATTCCACGAATACGACACCTTCGACGGATCAGCAAATTGCGTATAGAAATTCAAGACCGCATTGCCAGGAAGAACGCCGTTTGTCGCGGTGCCACTCAGGTTTGCAGAGAGCAGGCCGTTTGCAGTTGAAGAAATCGGAACGCCAGTCTGGAGGAACAGCGAAGAGAGGATGGCTCGTGCATTGTGGACATTGCTATACGTACCAAGTGCGATGAGACCCCGGGTGACCTGTTTACTTGGGGTGAGTATCGCAACAGTAGGAACGAGACCGGTAAGCGCTTCCCAGGTTGCTGGTGGTTTCGCGATACCGTCTGAGGAGAGAATGGAGCGGTTTGAGAAAAGAACAAGCGGATCGACAAGAAACGGGACGCCGTAGTACCCGGCACCCCCGGGAGCGGTGAAAAGCTGGCCGGCCTCAATGAAATTCGCATTGAACGTCGATGCCGAAAGTGTTGCGTAGGGTATCGGGGTAAGAAGCTTCGCAAGCGACTGCAGCTCCTCTTGGGAAGCAAGAATGAGATCGGGTGCCTGCCCGGTCGCAATCGCTGACGCAAGATCCGCCGAGAGCGTGTCTGGATTCTTTTCGACATAGGAGACGTCCTTCAACTCTGTGTTTGTCTGGCCGACAGCAGCAAGAGCATTCTGTACTGCCACTTTCGGCAACACACCCCAAATGACGACCGTGCCTACGCTCCCACCGTTAGTGCTCTTGTTCGAACCCGTATGCGTCGCGAATACGAAAATACCGATAAATGCAGCGAACGCGAGCACGCCAAGGAGGACAACTTTGAAGACGGTAATTTTCATAGGTTAAGGTGCGGTAAATAGAGCGCCGTAGTGGTGCGGCCCGGCACGGAACGACTTCACTTTATGGAACCCGCCCGTAATAAAGAGCTCTTCCATCGCATGTTCTGGCACGACCTGCTCCTGGCTTGGGCCCATACCCCCATAACTTCCTGCCCAATCGACAACCATAAGTTTCCCTCCCGGCTTCAGCACACGTCGCAGCTCACCAAGCAGGCCGTCGCGATGCTCGATCTGAAATAGAGTATTTGCAAGTACCACGGCATCGAGCGATGCGTCGCGTAGGTGTGTGCCACCCGGCTTTTCAATATCGCCCCAAATGACATCGATGATGTGTTCGTGCCGCTCGTGCGTATTGAGCTTGAGGTGTTTCAGTACGTCTTCCTGTACATCGATGGCATATACCTTCCCACTGTGCCCAACGATAGCCGCTGCTGCACGAGCGTAGTGCCCTGAACCGGCGCCGAAGTCACCGACTTTCATCCCCTCGCGAAGACCAGCCTGCAACATATTTTCGTGCGGAGAACTAAAAGACGCGCTCATAGTAGATGTATACAACATAGCACGTGCGGGCCGCAGCGGCCCGCACAATCAACACCTCGAACCAAGAGAGCGGGTTAGAGTGCAACCATCGAGGCAATCGAGTCGCCTTCGCGCATCTTCATAATACGGACGCCTTGCGTTGCACGCGAAAGGAGCGAGATGGAGGAAATACCGGTGCGGATCACCTGCCCTTTCTTCGAAACCACCACGATTTCCTCGTCGTCGCCATTGCCGGTCACCACTTTCGCGCCAATGATCTCACCGGTCTTAGGAGTTACCTCAGCAGTCTTGATACCTGAACCGCCGCGACCTTGCACTTTGTACTCCGACATCTTGGTACGCTTGCCGTAGCCCTTGCTCATAATGACAAGGAGTGAGGCGTCCTTTGCGGCGAGTGCGGGGATGACTTCCGCCGAAACGACGCGATCGCCCTTCTTCACGCTCATACCCTTCACGCCGCCAGCAGTACGACCCATCTCGCGAACATCCTCAGTATCAAAACGAATCGACTGGCCTTTCGCCGTCACGATCGACACGGTATCGCCCTCGGCAGCATGATGTGCGGAGACCAGCTTGTCGCCTTTCTTCAAATT
>JAKAIP010000030.1 GCA_021825025.1 bacterium | reverse complement strand
CAAAAGCAGTAAAAACAAGGGCATCATAATACGCGGAGCAAAGAGGGAAATACGATATGGGCTTGCTATAGGCATACCCATAGCCGCATGAAGAGAAGATCGCATCGACTGCTTTTCCGAGACGGAGAGGCGGATCTGCTCTGCTTCAGTATGTAGTTGTTTAAAAAATGGTTTCATAACTATTGTTCAAGCATTTCGCGCAGTTTTTTTATACCTCGATAGATGCGTACGGAAATAACATTTTCGCTTTCCTGGGTCATTTCGGAAATTTCTTTTGGAGAAAAACCGTCGACATAGCGCAAGGTGAGTGTATGGCAGTATGGTTCCGGCAATTGCGACAATAAGCGCAGAGCGCGCGCGCCATCAAATCGGTCCATAGCAGCTTCAAGTGTATTGGTATCATCCGTTGGCAAGAGCGCTTCAACGGTTGCTCCTTCTGTTTGTTCTACCATAGCCTCCAATGACTGCATTTTATGCTTCCGATACTCATCGATGATGAGATTATGCAGAGTGCGGTAGAAAAACGGCCGATACTCCCGAATCATGTTTCCTTTCGATACATACTCCCAGGTTTTGAGGAACATCTCTTGCGTAAGTTCAAGGGCCCGTTCACGATCTGAGATGCGGAGCAGACAGTGTCTGAATAGCTCATCGCTATATTTCTCAAATGCATTTTGAAATTCAACTTTGACGTTCTCCATACTATAGACGGAAGGGGAGCCTTATTCTTTCACGAAAAGAAGGGAATAGTACTGCGTAGCATAGCACGTACTTGAGTTCTAAGCGGAGGGGGTGAGATTCGAACTCACGGTACCTTGCGGCACGCCGGTTTTCAAGACCGGTGCTTTAGACCACTCAGCCACCCCTCCAATGGAAACACCATACACTTTTTTGCAGTTCTTCGCTATGCTGAATCAATGAAATATCTCGGGATTGATTGCGGCACCAAACGCATCGGTATTGCAATTTCTGATGATACTGGTTCAGTTGCGTTTCCTCTTACTACTCTGCAGGCAGGATCTACTGTGGTTGATGAAATTAGCGCCATTGTACAAGACGAACACATAGAAACGATCGTGCTCGGAGAATCACGAAACTTTCAAGGTGCAACAAATCCGGTTATGGAACATATAGCAATGCTGCGTCAGCAGCTTGAAGCTAAGGGGTATGAGGTCGTGTATGAGCCAGAGTTCTTTACTACAGTGCAAGCTCGGAAAGAGGGCGAGACACCAAAAGAGCATATCGACGCATCCGCGGCGGCTCTCATTCTGCAAAGCTACCTTGATCGTCAGAAAGCACGCCCTGGTATAGAATGAGCCCTATGGACCTCATCTCCATCGATGAATTCAAAAAAGTCGAAATTCGTATCGGCGAGGTAAAACTTGCTGAGCGGGTTCCGGATACGGAGAAATTACTCCGCCTTTCGGTCGACTTTGGCTCTGAAGAACGACAAGTTGTTTCTGGTAGCGCGCTGTATTTTCCTTATCCAGCGGTCTTGGTCGGAAAGAAGCTTGCGTTTGTATACAATCTGGAACCTCGCACTATACGTGGTCTTGAAAGTAAGGGTATGGTTCTTGCGGCAACCGCAGAGGACGGCTCATTCTCCTTGCTGGAAGCAAATGTGACTCCAGGCGCAGGTGTTCGGTAATAACTAAGTACATATGGAAGAACGTATTCGTTTTCACGATCGATTGTGGCAGTGGTTCGAAAATCACTCGGAAACGCACTATGCATTGGTGTGGCTCGGACTTGTCTCCTTTTTTGACGGATTTATTTCTCCTATACCGACAGAGTTGTATCTCATTGCACTTATGGTTGCTCGGCCGGCACGATGGTGGCAGTACCTCATCGTCACATCACTTGGCGCCCTGGGTGGCGCAATGGTCGGATACGTAATTGGAAATGCCCTGTTTCAAGCAGTGGGTGTTCCACTTATCCGGTTTTACCATTTACAGACGGCATTCGTGTATGCACGACAACTCCTTCATGGTCATACATTTTTGGTAATGGCGCTCATACCGTTCATCATCCCTATCCCGCAGAAAGTGTTTATCTATACGGCAGGGTTTTTAGGAGTGCATTTTATTCCCTATGCGTTAGGGTATTTTGTGGGACAAACCATGCGTCTCGCTATCGTTCTGTATCTTGCCGGGCGATATGGTAGAAGAGTATTCGATACTCTGAAAGAATATCTATTAGTCATTGGTATTGCGATTGTTTCCATCATACTAATCTATGGTATTGTGCACCTGTACCACCTGCCCCTGTAGTTCAATGGATAGAACCGGAGACTTCTAAGCTCTTAATGGGGGTTCGATTCCCTCCAGGGGCACCAGTTACGATATACTTAAACGATGCGTTTCTTGCACGACTGTTTTGTACCTATATTGCAAGCATTCAGGACTGTATTTTCTCACGGGAGTTACTGGTACATTGCAGCAGGAGCAAGTGCCGGATTTTTTATACTACCGCTTCTTATACCTACGTGGTTTATTCCGGCAGATACGTTTTCCTTTGAACTACATCTTATGCGTACAGAAAACTATCTGTTTCTTTCGTTATTCGCACTTCTGTCCGGCATTCTTCTTGCATTGAACATCTTTCTCATACGACAGCGCATAATTGGAAGCGGCGGAACTGGTATCATCGCCGCATTTCTCGGCAGTGTACTGCTTACATCCTGCGGTTGCGGCATCGGATTCATATTGGGATTTGTAGGTCTTGGCGTAGGAAGTACCTCTTTCATTCTCGCAAACCAGCTTTACATTGTGATAACTGCCCTATGTATTACTTTTATAGGACTGTATTTTAGTGCAAAAAAAGTCGTCGCCGGTGCTGTGTGTCCGGTGGAAATACCTCGATAGTTAGTATCCTGCCGGAAATGCGTATGTTCCAGGAACCGGGTTCGGCATTTCCTTTGTGGTGCCGTACACAATTGCTATTTCCTCGTGATTTTGCAGAACAATCTGTCGAGGATCTCCGGCGTACAGTGATCCATTTACATATACCTTCAGATTGTTTGTGCTGTTGTTGCAGTATCCGCCGATGCACTGAGCGGTGAATTTCACTCCCCAAATATCAAAGAATTGTCCAAGCGTATAAGTGGTTACTGTCGGAGATTCGACATGCATAATCCCTGTGCCATCGTGCGTATGGATAGGGGAAATGAATCCTGCATTGGCATTGATGCCAATGTCAGCTGGTACTGGCACCGTAGCTCCGTGGATGAAAATATCCAGGTGCTGATGTATATGCATCGCAGTACCTTCTTGTGGAAGCGCAGGAAGACCAATGGCTTTTAGTCGAGCGGCAAGATGGTCAATTTCTGGTGCCCAGGGAACAGTCCCTGTTTCCAATCCAGGAAGGGTGCTGGGATCTGAGATCGTTTGCACTGCGGTAGGAGTACCGCTAAATAATTTGCTTATGCTAAATATCAAAACGATTACAATAATGATGCTGCCTACCCACCAGAACCATTTCATAGATGCATCATACCAGAACGTATACGGTCATTCTTGCAAAAGAAAATAGCCCGCATTTGCGGGCTATGTCCTGTATGTGATTTGAAGAATCCAGATCCAAAACCATAGGAGCATTGCTTCCATAATCGCTCGAGTGATGAGGAAACCGGCTGCGGTAGCGAGAAAGCACGCGATGCTCAAGAGCACCACACCCCCTCGTTTCAGTAGGTGAACGCGCTGTCTTAAATGCGCAACCTGCTGTTTGAGCGGAGGTAACTCCTTGTTTCCCGCCACAAGTATACGGTGGATCATGTTACCCACCTCCTTCCGTCTATAACGGTAGCACGGATTTTTATTACATTTCAAACACCTCTCCTCGTGCGACTTCCTGCGTACGTCCTTGTAATGGTTTTTCTTGTAAGAAGAATGCGATTACAAAAGCGACAATGACAAACGGAATCGCCCAGAGAAAAATATCGCGGAAGGATTGAGTGAATGCTTCCAGGACCTTTCCTTGCACGGATGTTGGCAGTGACTGTATTTGTGCAATACCACCGTTAAACACTTGTGTGCCGAGAGTTGTTGTGCCACTAAATTGCTGTGCAAGATGGGTAGCCAGTCGGTCAGTGAGGATGGCTCCGAAAATAGCAGTGCCAAATGAGCTGCCCATGCTGCGGAAAAATATTACGATCGATGTTGCAGTGCCGAGATGTCGGCGATCCGTTGAGTTTTGCACCGCAAGTGTCATTACCTGCATGAACGATCCGATACCGATACCGATAATGATCATCCACAAAGAGAGGATCCATTGAGACGTATGAAGGGTTATATGACTGAAGAGCCAGAGACCGAGTATGGTTATAGCACTACCAATAATAGGGTATATGCGATAGTGGCCTGTGCGTGAGATCCATCGTCCAGACATAATAGATGCGGCAAGCATGCCGAATACAAGGGGAAGCAGAAGAAGTCCTGACTGTGTCGCCGAATACCCGCGCGCTACCTGCTGGTATTCGGGGAGATAAATAATTGCTGCAAACATAGCGAGACCAGAAACCAGTGAAAGCAAGGAAGAGACACGGAAGATGCTGTTGCGAAACAGGGACAACGGCATCAGCGGTTCTTTTGCGCTGCGCTCAACCAGCACAAATATTCCCGCACTGAGTAGTCCTAATATTCCTAATCCAATAATCTGGGGAGTATTCCATGCATATGTGCTTCCTCCCCATACAGTAAGGAGTAAAAGAGATACGACGCTGATTGATAGTGATACCACTCCTGCATAATCAATACTGTGTTTGCGGTGTTGCACTGACGTATGAAAGTAGAACGCAATGGCGAGTAAGGCTAGTAAGCCGAGCGGAATGTTGATATAAAAAATCCAACGCCACGATAGGGTATCGGTAAATAAGCCTCCTAATAAAGGTCCAATGACACTTGAAAGTCCGAATACCCCTCCAAACAATCCTTGGTATCTCCCTCGTTCCCTGGGAGGCAGAATGTCACCGATGGCGGCAAATACCAGGGTCATAAGTCCTCCGCCACCTAATCCTTGCAAGCCGCGAAAGGCGATAAGCTCACTAATGTTTTGAGAGAGTCCCGCAAGTATGGATCCACTCAGAAAAATAATGATCGCAGCCATTAATACTCGTTTTCGGCCGAGTAAATCACTCACTTTCCCATAGAGGGGAGTCGAGACGGCGCTCGTGATGAGATACGCAGTCACCACCCACGACAATTCATTCAGCGCATTAAAATCGCTGGCGATTTTTGGAAGAGCGGTTGAAACAATCGTTTGGTCCAGAGCAGCTAAAAGAAGCGCTAACATAAGCGCTCCCATAACGACCCAAATATTTTGACCGCCTTCTGAGGCGGCATTGGTAGGCATAGTCGACATTATATATGCTCCTTACTCTAAAGAAATTTTCTTAAATCATAGGTGAACGTTTGATAGAAAAAGAAGCTCGATTTCTCGAGCTTCCCCTGAACTGCTTATTTCTCTTTTATCCAGGCGGTAAATCCCGCCTGAAGAGTTATATCGGAAGGTGCTATAGCTTCTTTCTTAAGGAAGTCGAACAAATCTTGCACGGTAATGGCAGTGGTATCTCCTTCGTATATACGATTGACTCCCAATGCCCGTTTTCCTTTGTGCGGACCGCGCGATCTGGCTGGGAGCAGGAAAAATTTATCGGATTTGAGGGGGCGGCGAGACAATTGGTTCCTTCCTTAAGTTACAGAAAACGGTAATGAATTCCTTTTCCTATGTACTATACATACTAAATAGCTGTCAATATATGACCAACTCGTGTTTCGTGCTCCAGTTTGCTACACTGACTCAGACGCACGCTTAGCTCAGTTGGTAGAGCAACTCGTTTACACCGAGTGGGTCGGGGGTTCGAGTCCCTCAGCGTGCACCATGGAACCAACAGTCCTGTACGAGGACGAAGCGGTGATTGTACTCAATAAACCAAGTGGATTGGCGGTACATGGTGATGGAAAGCATGCATACCCACTTCTCACGGACTGGCTTCTCAAGCGCTATCCGGAACTTGCACATGTGGGAGAACCTCAAACGCTTCTCAACGGCACAGTTATTGAACGTCCGGGAATTGTGCATCGTCTCGATAGAGAGACATCTGGCGTTATGATAGTCGCGCGTACTCCCGAGGCATTTGCGCACCTGAAAGAACAGTTCAAAGAAAGGATGATTCGAAAGGTATATCGAGCGTTTGTGCACGGTGCACTTAAGGATGAGCGGGGAATTATTGATAAACCGATTGGCAGCGGACGCAACGGCATTGCACCTCGTTCTGCACGCACGCCGCATGGAATCATGCGTGAAGCGATCACGCTATATCGAGTGATCGAACGTTCCCCACAAGCAAGTTATTTAGAAGTCTTTCCCAAGACGGGACGAACGCATCAAATCAGAGTTCATTTCTCCGCTGTTCAGCATCCAATCATTGGAGATATGCTCTATGCTCCGCGCCGACCTTTCTTATTAGGATTTACGCGTTTGGCCTTGCATGCATATGTTCTCAGCTTCTCTCATCCGGTGACAGGTAAAACAATTTCTATTGAAGCGCCTCTCCCAAAGGAATTTTTAGAGGCGGCCAATGCGTTGCATGAGGGTGAGAATCGTGTTAGCTTGTCGAAGTGAAATCGTCCGTCGTCCATACACCAATAAATACGAAAGAACGAGCCCAGCTTGGCATCCGAGCGGGGGACACGGTTCGTGTGTGGCAAAAAGTGATTGAAAAAGGAAAGGCACGACGCCAAGCATTTGAGGGGTTGGTGCTTGCGGTAAAGCATGGCACAGAACCGGGAGCTACATTTACTGTTCGAAAGGTAGCAAGCGGCGTTGGGGTGGAGAAAATTTTTCCACTCTATTCTCCTTCTATAGATTCTATTGAACTGTTGCGCCGCGCCTATACTCGCCGCGCAAAACTGTATTTCATTCGACGCAAGGCTGCACGTGATGTAAAGCGTGCCATGCGTAAATCACAAACCATAGCAGCGAACACAGATGAGCAAGCGGTGACAGAGGTGCCAGATGCAGCCGCTCAACAAGAAACTGAAGTTGCTGCATAATAGGTTTCATGCCCAGGTGGCGGAATTGGTATACGCGTATGCTTGAGGTGCATATGCCGCAAGGCTTGGAGGTTCGAGTCCTCTCCTGGGCACAGAATTGGGTATAGTTA
>JAKAIP010000029.1 GCA_021825025.1 bacterium | reverse complement strand
CTCCTCGCTCTCTATTGGGTATTTACCTATGAGCCGTTTCCAGCTATTAATCTTGCTCGGCTGTATACTCTCACACCGGTCCCCCACACCGCGTCACTCGAGTTTCTTGGACTTATATCAGTTGCGGGGAAAAGTCTCTTCTTAGCGGTACTCGCGGGGCTTACACAGCTTCTCCAGGCACATATGGCCCTCCAAGGGACAATGAAACCTGCAGAAGGCGGGAAACAGGGCGATTTCCAGAAGATAATCGGTATGCAGTTGAAGTACGTCTTCCCGTTCCTTATCGGAGCTATTTCCTACTCAACGTCGGGTGCGGTGGCACTCTATTTTATTGCAACGAACCTCGCTGGCGCCGCTCAAGAATGGCACGTGCGCCGCACTATTGCTCTTGAAACCGCACAGCTACAGTGAGTAGCCCCACAATGAGCCATCGTTCTTATTGAGAAAAACGAGAACCGTAGTTGCCGGGTCAATTGTGAGAGCTTCAGCATCAAGCGTACCCTTACTCAAGGTGGAGAAATCGAGTACGAGCTGCGCATAGCGACCAGTGACATCAATCTTCCAGATACGATCGGAGAAGTGAACCGCACCTTGGTACCAATCATCAGGATAGGAGGCCGAGGAATCGGGTTGGACAGGGACTCCACAGTAAATTGAAGTATCATCAGAGGTCCAGACACACTTATCAGCAATAGTTGCGACAGGGAGAGGAAGGGCGACCCTGGTCGCTACGTTTAGCAGCTCCATCTGGAGTGTGTCTCCTTGGGTAAAGCTTACTAACACCCACTTCCCTGAAGGGCTAGGAAGTGCAACGAGACCAGGGAGGGGTCCGGCGATACGGGAAAAATGTCCGGCACTGTTCACTAAGAAAGCATCACCCGAGAGAGTTGCTGAGGGTTTTGAGAACGCGAGGTACTGGTTCTTCCCGGCAAATGAGATGCGTAGTGAAGAGAGCGGGGTGGTAAAGAGCACGGAAGAATGGGTACCATCGGTACGAGAAAGTGAAGCAACAGAGCCATTCACACCGGAGGCGAGCGTCAGGATGCTTGTAGAAGAGACACTAATGTCTGAGATATTTTGAGGGAGGAAGAAACCATTCGAGCTTGTGGCAGAGAGCGCATAGGTATTGATGATCGAGAAGTCATTTCCTGAAAGATACCGCACCATTGCCGCGGAGGCGTTTGGAAGCCATGCAGCTGATTGAATACCCGGAATGGTTTTATTATTGATACGCGTCAGTGTTTTTGCTTGAGAGAGGTAGGTAAAGACGTTACCGCTTTGGCGCTCGAGGTAGGTAATAGCAACCTCAGGAGAGGAACTCGCATTTGTTGCAAGCAGATCAACTGCCACTTCGCCCGGCACGACTGGTCCGGGGCTTATTTGAACGAGTCGCGAAGAAACAGTCTGGGGTGTCGGAGGCGTGCCGAGTTCCGTGGTAGTAGAAGCTGTCTGTGGAAGGGACTGCTGCCCTGCTTGCGGGAGTGTGGTGCTCGTTGTTGGTGCAACGGATACTGCTGGAGAACTCGCGAAGTAGAAGTACGCACCAAACCCGGCTCCGATCAGGAGCACAATGACTGAGATAATGAGAAGGGTGCGTCGCATATTATTTTGCTTGAACTACCGTGAAGTTAGGATTGCTGCTACAGCCTCCCGCACCTGTATTCCCATCAGTACAGGAAAGAGAAATATTCCAGCATGAGCCTGAAGAATCTTTTCCTCCCCCAATCAGCAACTGTACAACTTTTGAAGCACAAGGGGTTTTTATGGTACTCATACACGTAGTACCTGTATCTGCGGTGCACGCAGAGGCAAATTGCAACACCGCATTCCCATTATTTGGATTTGTCGGAGTACTCGAAAGGGGTTCGTAGTAGGAATAGCCAGTAATTGTGTTCAATAATCCAACAAACCCTGTTGACTGACTCGTGTCAGCAAAAGCGTAAGGTCCAGTGATAGGTCCATTCTCGGTACCGCAAGTTGCTTTGTGTTGTGTTGTAAAAAATGGGACATTTCCCGAACCAGTGGTGCAGCCTGTTGCAAAATCTTGTGCTGCTTGTTGCGTTGGGCATATTGCCGTTTTGAATAAGGTGCCGGTCACCGTACATCCTGCACTGATGGCAGCAGTCGTGGCAGGGTCAACTGCTTGATTATTGGCGCCACTCGTCGTTCCTCCTGTAGAAGTTTGGGCTGGGAGCGGAGCAGTGGAAAGGTCAATCGGAGGGAGGTTTAGCGAGAGGTTGAGGATACTCGGATTAATGATGGAGAAAACCAGGACCGGAGAAAGGACAAGAACGAGGCCGAAAATCGCATTGTAGATCCTCCCTTTGTCGTCCGTAATGGCCCCCACGGCATCTTTATGGAAAATCGCAATATCAAGGCCAGCCCACGTAATCTCAATGACCGCGAGAACAGCTGCGACACCAATGAGATATTTATACAGATTGTTAAAGAAAGCTGCGAGCGTGCTCGAGTTTATGACTGCTGTTGAGCTCGTATCCGTAAGTCCGGGAATCGGCGCAAGAGCAGTGAATCCTTGGGCGAAGACATGGGGAGCGAACCCTATGAGCGCGACTAGACCGAAGAGAAGTATTTTTTTCATAGGCCAAAGAAGTTAGAATTCGGTTTCACGCCAAAAGAGAGGGAGAGATTTGCCGTAGCGAGCGGGGCGGTACCGCCTGAAGCAGTGAGCGAAAGTGAGGCATTCCCCTGTCCGGTACCCGAGGGTCGAAGAGTGATGGTATTCCCGGTCTGCGCAGCGGCACTATTTAAAAACCACTGCACCACCGGGTTCCCTTGTATGAGGGGTAATGAGAATGGTGCTGCATACAGACTCGACTCGGTCCCAGAAATGGAATAGGAGCCAAGAAGAGCGTGATCAAAACGGACGCCGAGGAGCGGATCATTTTCATACACACGTATGGTCGGGGTCACCGGGGCGAGCGAAAGCGAGTCTCCTCCAACAAGTGCGCCAGTTTGGTTTTGTACGGTGACTGTCACGGAACGATCGCGGTACTGAAGAGGAGAGGCAACGATAATGGCTGACTTACCGATACCCGAGGAATCGGCAATCGTCGCACCATCGACTGTCCACGTGTAGGAGAGTTGTGCAGGATCAAGGGCTTGTCCACTCGCGTCGGCAAAAGTGGCGACCGCCACTACTCGTGTACTTCCGGTAAGAGGTACGAGAGGTTTCCCAGGATAGAGCACTGGTGCTGAAGAGATGGGCTCGGCAATGAGAGCAACGTCTTCCGGTTGAAGAGTAAGAGATTTGCTGTAGGTGGTGCCGGCAGCGGCAATGGTTGCTTTCAGAGTCGTGACGCTCCCTGCCTTCCCGAGCATAACAGTGACAGGATGAACGCTTCCCTGGTAGATCTGTTTCCCTCCGACCGTGAGCGTGAGGGTGGTATTTGCAAGATCGAGAGATGACGAAAGAAAAGAGAGGGTGATGGGATGAAATGGCTGTGGGTACTGCGGGGCCACCGAGATGGTAAACGGGTCGGTGCTCCCGACTCCCCCAAGGGCTTGTGCAGAGGCGGCGAGAGGTAGGAGAAAAATAATCGCGAAGGCAGTAAAAAATCCAAGACGCATACCTCTAGTATATACCGAGCATGCAGTACTTATACTTCTTCTTGTGCGGTATCGGGGATTTCTTCTGACGGCTCCTCTTCTTGAGAGTCTTGTGTTTCCCTATCTATCTCTTCTTGAGCAAGATCCCTATTTTCTTGTTCTTGCGCCTGGGCCTGTTGCAGCTCAAAAAATGCAGCTACACGTTGGTTGCGGAGTGCCTGTTCCTCAGCCGCAGAAGCTTCTTGATAGGATGCCCAATCAGCTTTCTCTTTACGAATCTGAGAGTAATACAGCTTCGCCATAGTGACGCTTAGAGTAGGCACTGCGTCAATAAAAGGTATCTCGCTTAAGAGAAGGCTCGCAACAAACCAAAGTATATTCCCTGTATTTTCTTTTAATCCCCGCGGATTGGTAAGAAGAAATATAAGACCAATAATCATCCACCCGAGAAGCCCAACCGCCATTGCCATAACAATGCCGAATGTCTCAAGCGCCGGGGCGGTAAGATAACCCGCAATACCAGTGGTGACACTACACCCTCCTGCGACAATCTTGCCCGCTACCCCACCCACGGTGGTGCCAAGAGCTCCATTGACGCTACTGGTGCAGTACAGTGCGGCGAGTGCCGGCCCAAAGAACCAGAACATAGTAAAAAGGAAACGCAGAGCATCAAAAATGAGCGCAGTCACGAGTATGGGCATCGCCCGCGACCACGTCATCGGCTCTGGAGGCTTCTGGAGTGTGCCTTCTTTTTGAGAGAGTCGAGGCAAGTTATTGCTTCTCGGCGGCATGGCGACTCTTTTCTTGTTTTATTGCGAGCAGCTGCGAAGGGTCAGAGGTAATGATCTGGTCCTCGGTGTAGCTCCCAACGATTTTAATAGCGACGTGCTTCATGCCGGCAAAAAAGAGCCCCTCCCCTACTCCGGCTTCGAGCAAGAGATATTTCTCCTCGTCGGTGAGATTAAACGTCTTTTGGAGAACATCGATAGTGGTCGGAGATTGCTTCAGAAGTAATTGGAGCGAGGAGTTGGTGAGAATAGGTCGGCCATACGGACTCTTCAAGAAGTCCTCGACGTCTTGAGTGATAGTACAGACACCGAGATAGTATTTGCGGCCTCGTTTCGCAAGCGAGTAGAGGAAGGAGGCAGTGTCGTCACTCTTCATCATCCACCAGGCTTCGTCGATAATAAGCAGTCGTTTTTTCAATTCATGTCGGACTTCGTTCCAGATGTAGTGGGTAATGATATACATCGCGATAGCTTTCAATTCATCCTCCATATCGCGTACCGAGAAGACGGCGAACTGCTGGCGCAGGTCGATGTTGGTCGGTTGATTCATAAATCCAGACCACGTTCCGCGCGTGTATTTCGAAAGTCGCTCGACAAGTGACTCACTCCCCTCCATACCGGAGAGTACCTGTTCAAAGTCAGAAAGGAGTGGTGCTTCAGCACCGGTAAAGTCAGAGTCACCGGTAATGTCTTTCAAGGCATAGGTTTCACTGATCGCGCGGTCGATAATGGCATCCTCCTCGGGAGAGAGACCGCCGAGCATAATGCGGAAGAGTCCGACAAGCGAGATGATGTTCGACCGAAGAATATCCTTCGGGTCTTCATCTTCGCGAACAGGCGGAAGGTCAAAGGGGTTGATGTGGCTCTCTGAGGAAAGAGAGATGTTGAACGAACGTCCCCCTGTTGCTTCGACAAGCTGCTCGTATTCTCGCTCAGGATCAATGACAATCACATCGATACCGAACATAAGCGAACGGAGAATCTCGAGTTTCGTGGCATAACTTTTGCCCGAACCTGACTTCGCAAAGACAACCGAATTGTAGTTTTCGAGTGAGAATCGATCGAAGAGAATGAGTGAGGAATTGTGCCGGTTAATACCGTACAGAATTCCGCGGTCACTGGTCAGGTCGAAGGAGACGAACGGAAAGATTGAAGAAAGTGGAGAAGAGTTTAACTTTGAGTGCACCAAGAGCTCATCTCCCCCGAGCGGTAAACACGACCGGAATCCCTGTTCTTGCTGGAAGAGGGCTGGTTTGGTGTAGACCAACTTCGCATCAAGGATGCCACGGATATCCCCTTCGGTCTTAGCGATCTCTTCCTTGGTGTCACCATAGAGCGCCAAATAGAGTCCTACGTCGAAGAGTTTTTCCTGGGCTTGTTGCAGACTATCGCGCAGACTCTCGAGATCTTGGTACGCAGTGTCGAGAAGTGGGTCGCGCACCAGCCCCTTCGCTTCACGCTCATTAATCTGGCTTTGTACCTCGGCTACTTTTTTCTGAAAACTGCGGAGCGCCTGCTCCGTTTCGATCGGGTGGATGAAAATAGAGACATCAAGCACCTTGTCGAGGTCAATCACGGGCGCAAACCAGCTATCAGAAAGGAATCGAGGATACGAGACGGTGTAAAATGTCCGCACAAATTTCTCACCAAGTTCGATTTCGCGGGAGCCTATCTTAAGGGCGGTCGGCGCAATGGTATCGATAAGATCAAGCGAACTCTGTTTATAGATGTCGCGAGGGAGAACCGGCACGATGGCAGGTGCTTCTTGTTTGTTTTTGCGAGTGAGAAAGTCGATGAGGCTCATATTATGCGGAAAGACGAATAGGGTTCTCCAACTCGCCGGGGTTAAAGGAACGATAGAGCAGTTCGATGACTTCTTCAGTCCCGAGGGCGACCGCACGTACGCCGGTACCAGCAAGTCCGGCAGCGACAAGGGAGAGACGCTGCTCAAGCTGCGCACGATCTTCTTCAAAAGAAGCTTCCGATACCCCGCCGGCAGTCGCCGGGGTACTGTTGTGCAAGAAACCAAGCGCAGCAGTTGCCGTGGTTATTCGGGGAGCGTACGACACCACGACATAGAATGATTTGGTCATAATATTCGTCTGTTCGGCGAACGACCGAATAAATTCCATATACTCACGCAACTGAATACGCATCAGTTCCGATTTCTGCTCGGGAGCTTTTTCTTCGAGGAATCCGAGGTACGGTCGCAGGTCCATACGTCGAGAATTTATGACAATTTGAATCGAAAAATCGAGCGTGTTGAGGAAGTTTTGAAACCCGAGGGTAATCGCGCGCTGCTCCTCCGCTGATTTCAAGCCGAAATTGATTGCGGAACAGATGAGGATGCCGCGATAGCCGCCATCTTTTAGGATGATGACGCCATTTTTCACCTCCTTAATGGGGACGAATTCCTGTGTTTTTCCTGCCTGGGTAGCGTTGTCCATACTGGTTACGATTGTTTCCCGGTGAGTGGCTGGTTATTCGTGGGAACGTCGAGCGACCAGGCGAGTTCGGAGAGCTTCCCTCGGGTGAGACGCGGCACACCCCGTACTGGCCGTGCGGCTTCTGCGGCTGCTGCAGCGGCGACAGCTGCGGATTGATTTTCCTCAGCGGTCGGAGCGGTATATTTCCACAGCATAAACTTCTTGCTCAGGAAGTAATTAAAGCCAGCTTCCACAACCTCAATAAATGGTTTCCCGTTTACTTTATAAAAGGAAAGCGCTACGCCGAATCCTGCGGTTGGCACTGCAAGGAGGAGCGCGAGGAACAGTGGCAGGTACGCAAAAAAGATGACACAGAGTCCGGTAGTACCAGCGAGGTAGATAAATTGTTTGAGAGTGAGCGGCCCAATA
>JAKAIP010000028.1 GCA_021825025.1 bacterium | reverse complement strand
CAGCAAGGGTTTCAGATTCCGGATGGGGCGACAGGATTTTACGGTCCACAAACAACCGCGGCTGTTGCTGAATTCCAGAAGAAAAACAATATCGATCCTGCCGGGAATCCCGGATATTTCGGGCCGCGCACGAAGAATTTCCTTTCTGGGTCACAATCAACCACAACTCCTGCGCCTGCTCCTGCACCGATGGTTAATCAGTCGCAGCCGCAGGTACAACAGCAACAACCAGTTCCACAACAGCAGCAGCAATCGCAACCACAGCCGCAATCTGGAGGGTATACGTTTAATAGACTCCCTAATGGGAATGTCGAGGTGCTACAAAATGGTACTCGTATAAGCACTGGTACCGCATCATTCGCTAAGAATTACGGGTATACTGGATCATAATATGGTAGTTTTTGATGCATCATTCGCCAATCGCAACACCAAGAAATCTGGTGCGAATTACGGCATCCTCGTGGATCAGCTTGCGATCTATGAAAGCCGTCTCGAGAGCGATGGAAAACTTACGCCGGGGGACTATAAATTGCTTGAGCAAAAAGCAATGTCGCTCTACTCGCATCCGGGACTCTCACAGGACCAGCGTTCGAACATTGAAGTGAAGATCGCAAGTTATCGTGCCTCTGGAAGTAAAGGGGAAGTGAAGGATCGGCAGGACATATCGATGCTTAATCGTGAGATCGACGATGATAACCGAAAGTCCTCGATGTTGCTTGGAAATAATCCCGAATCATTCCTTCGTGCACAAGCCGCAATTCAATCGACGCGAGTGGCACAGTTGGCCGATGCAATCAATACGCTCGACACGTCAGGGGATGATCCTTCGGCACATCTCAATGAATACAATCAAGCACTCATTGATTACCAAGATACACTCGAAGCGCTTAATTATGTAGAGCAACACGTGTCGGGCCAAGCGCCATCATCGGATTATGTTGCATACGTTACGACGAACTCTCGTGGTGAGATAATTGGTGTGAACGTATCGCGTGAGGGCGCGAAGTCTGGATATCTCGAAACGAATGGTATGTATGGCGGCCTTAAGATCTACGGAAAGCTGAACCGTAAAGAGAATGGAAAGAATTTGTTTCTTCTTGGTAACGAACGCTTCTCTGCACCGGACACAATGGTTCCAGGACCAGATGGATCTCTGAAAGGCACCACACTCTCGGCAGAGTCAACACAGCGAGGCAATAGTAAATTTACGATCGGGCAGACTGGTACGTTCGTCGATATGGATCCGAATACAGTGCGTACGCAGCAAGCGATTCGTGCCGGTGGATACGCAGAGGGCGATAAGGGATTTATTTATCGAAAGAATGAAGATGGGTCCTACACGAAATTCCTTAATTCTGATATGGATCAGCTTGGTATTACGGAAAACGATCTCATTAAGATTCCGCGCTCACTTGAGCAATCGATCCTCTCGAATGTTACGGAAACGATTGATGCGGCAACACAGCCGGAACTACCAATCCCGACACAAACCGGACCGGTTTCGCCGGTTGATCTTAAATCGCTTTCACTCCCGGCAGGGCCACAGAGCCGCGCACCGGTACTGCAGTCACGCGCACCTGCTGCACCGACTGAGCGGGCACCAAAGGGAGCGCTTGGTGTTGCGCAAGGCGCGATGCAAGCAGCAGGCAGTTTCCTTGGGGGCCTGTTTGGAGGTGGTAAATAATATATGGGTGTATTAAATGACGACTTCTATAAGGGCTTGATGACATCTCCTGCCCCGGCAGCTCCAACAGCGCCGAGGCCAGTTTCCACATCCGGTGCATCGTATCCATCACTCGGTCCTAAACCGAACGCAGTACAAGCGCCCGCAATCGTAACTACTTCGAGCAATTCCACCCCGATTGCTCCTGGCGTGCCATTTGGTGACCAAATCGTGGAACGGTACAAGCCGGTCCGCGTTACGGAGGATCTTTCCGAAGAAGAACAAACACAGCGCTTCGGTGGTGTTGTGGGATCACAGCAATACTACGCACACAAATCATCTGATCCATTGCAATATGCACCACTACAACTACTCTCTGCAGTGGGGGTGGTGCTTCCGTCGCAGGAAGATTGGGATAAAATGTCGCTTCCAAATAAGGCAGCGAATCTTGGGTATGGCGCAACGCTTGGCCTTGCACGGATTCTTGCGAGTGCGCCGCGTGAAATTGCAAAGGCACCGATTCGTCTTGGACTCTCGATTGCGCATCCATGGGTGAATATGGCGCAAGGGAAACCGGGAACATTTGAATCACTTGGAAAAGATACTCCTGCGGAGATTCCATTTTTGGGGCAAGTGCCTACCTACTTTCAGACATACGAAGAAGCACGACAGGGTGGCATGGGTCCACTCGCCTCCCTTCTGTTCACGACAGGAACGGCGGCGGGGGATGTCACACTGACTTCTTCGTTGATAGAGGCAGGCACGAGCGCATTTCGTCCGCGTATGCCGGTTTCTTCAAATGGCACACCGACCGTACAAAATATCGATCCTATTCGCTCACAAATTGTTCGGGAAGGAGGTGTGGTAAAAGGTGTGGCGAACGCACAAAGCACGGCGGAATACTATACTCTCCCGGAATCGGTAGCGAAGCAATTTGGTGGTACGAAGAATAATACGTATCTGAAAGTTACTCCGTCCTCGGACGATGCTGTGGAACTCTCACTCGTACAAACAAGAGGTGGTGTATTACAGAAGGGAAGTGATTGGGTACGAACCAAGATGGGGATTCCAGATCGCTCGTATCAAGGTGATTTCGGGCCAGAGATAAAACTGCAATCACAAACGGTGCCGGTGGGAGGGAGCGCAATGCGTGTTGCGCAAGCGGCTGATGAATCGAAGCTCGGGTTTATTCCTTCGAACGTGGTGAAGGGAATGGAGACAAAGCCGATTACTTCTGATCAGATGGCAAATCTCTCGAAGATTGGAGAGGTGAATGGAGTTGCTCCTACCATTCGGGATTCTGTGATTCGCACGGTAACTGGCAAGAGCGTTATGGGGGAAATGACGCAGGCGGAGTATGTGAAGGCTGCACAAACGCTTGGGCTTTTCAACAATGCGGATAAGTATGTGCCGCAAGCGCCATGGCTTAATCCTGCAAAACAATTTATGTCTCCACAACGCCATTGGATGCGCTCGTATGAAGAAAAGAGTGGAATTCCACTCTACTCGGAAGCGTATGTACCAATGGAGGACGCAGTGCGAGTGCGCGATGTGTTCAGAAATATCTACTCTACAAAATCACGCGAAATCTTTGGGAAGTACGCAGGCACCGGTATGGCTGCAGAGCGTCAAGCAATCAGTGCGTATTTACGTGGTGAGAAGTCCTCGATTGTAGGGAACGCTGCTTTTAGCACTGCTGCGAAAAACGAGATGATCGATATTGCAAATAATCTTAAGGCGCTCTATGACGAAGTGGGCCCACAGCTTGATGTCCCACCAGAAATCTTTCTCAAGGACTATCAACCACATATTCAGAATATTGGTGGTATTTTTCAAATGTACAAAGAGGGATCCGACATCCCAAAGGAGCTCGAATTCTTTGCGAAGTTTAAGCGTCGCGGAAACTTTACTGCGCCACAGATCGACGACTCACTCGCCTTGTTCGATATTTACGTAAATTCTGGATCTAATCGCATGTTTCTTAACCCTGCATTGAAGCGTATTGGAGCGCTGGCTGATAATCTTCCAGATACACTCAAGAATTCGGTGCGATCGTATGCGCTTGAGAAAATGGGATACGCCGGACGGCTCGAGCAGGCATTCGATGAAATGGTTCCTGCAATTAATAAAAAGCTCGGACTTAATCTTCCTCCGGACGCTGCTCGACAAATTACTGATCTTGCACTTTCTACACAATACTCGGGGTTACTTTCCTCTCCCGGTACATGGTTCCGTCAGCTTTTTCAGTATCCGATGTTTGGATATGCACGTCTTGGGCCGCGATTTGCGGGGCCTGCATATACAAAGGCGCTCACGAAAGAAGGACTGAAAGAAGTATCTGATCGAGGTCTTTTTGTCGATCTTGGTGTTCCGTATGGTGAAGAACTGACGAAAGAGATCACGCTTGGAGGTCGTGTGGGTAATACCTATAAGAACATCACACAGATCCCGATCAAGCCAAACTCAATGGCGGATAACTTGCAACGATCTGTGGTCTATCACCAATTTAAGATGCAATTCGATGATGCGATAGCAAAATACAACGCGGGCAAGATCTCGTGGCCGCAGGTAGAGCAAGCACTGGATTTCCGCGGATTTTCGAAAGTTGATCAGAATATCGCACGGCAGCAGATTGTCGCTGGTAATACTGACGATGCATTCATGCATCTGGTGCGCGACGTAATCGATGAGACAAACTTCCCATATCGTAAAGCTGCCGGATCGCGTATTGGATATGGTCTTGGCGGAAAGCTCGCAACATCCCTTTTACAGTGGCCGATTGAAGCAGCACATACGCTTGGTCGGTGGACCAAAACAGGGCAGTGGGACAAGGTGATTCGATGGAGCGCAGCATCAGTTGCGATACAACGTACTTTCGAAGATGCGTTCGGATTCGACTTTACGCGATCGATGTTCCTTGGTCCTTTTGGAAATATCTATTCTCCATTTGTGCAGACTGCCAAAAATACGATCGATGCGCTTTCTGCTGCTGTGCAAGATAATCGTGAGGCATTCAATGAAAATGCAGAGAAGATTGCACGAACGATGCAGGCAGCAGGTATGCCTGCCGGTGTTGCGATTAAGAATGTGCAGAAGTTCTGGCGCTCATACGAGAAGGGGGTGAATGCAGATAACTTGTATCCAATTCTTGACGACAAAGGCGAGGTGCGTGGGTATGCAGACTTCTCAGATCTTTTTTGGGGAGAATTGATGGGGTTCCCCACGAATCAGAAAGAATCGGATTCAGTTCTTCTCAAGGACATTCGGAATGCACAATTTGATCGTACTGAGATGAAGCAACGGATCATGGAGATGTTCCAGAAAGAGCAATTCGATGAAGCGGCGGACCTCATGGCGCAATCCGGTATTAACGTGTCGGCGCAGGACTTCGACGATTATTTCATTCCACTCACACAGCGCACGTGGCAAGCGCTTCCTGCGCAACTTAAAGCGCAATTCGCACCAAGGGTATTTCCTGAAACTAAAAAGGGTGTACAATAAAAGTATATGATTCCAATCAGTACGACAGAGCTTCCTGCGCTTACATTTTCAGAGGATACTCCGAAGCGCGAATATCGCACGCAGGCGGGCAAGATCGGTTGGATGCGCGCAACGGCTAAACCGGGCACGACATTCGATATCTCGATCAAAGATGCGCTCGGGCGCGAGAAGGCACATAAGAGTAACTGTCTTGCGGCACAAGGCGAATTTGGGGAGCTTATCAATCTTCCGGTTATGCTTGGTGAGAATCTCTCGGTAGAAGTTTCGAATATTAAAGGCGACAAGAGTGTGACACTTTTTCTTAACTAGGCCACGATTATCCACAGTACGGTACCCTTTCTATTGACAGATGGGTGATAGTATTTATACATGCCTAATAACAGCACAGAGGCCACCCCCGCATCAAATGCGGCCACCCCCTCGAGCGGCGAGCAGAATAATAACACCCAGCCGGGTGCTGCTCCCACCTCTCCACAGGGGCAGGGGAATAGCAACCAAGGTCCGGTCGTTACAATTCCGGCCAGTGAGTATCAGCGACTCACACGGCAAGATGCTCGAGCGCGGTCATTTGATCGTAGGGCGGGGCGCGAGTCTCGTAACAATCGAATGGCGAACATCGATCCGTCTGATGCAAACGCAGTAGCGATTGCAGAAGCAAACGATCGTGCGGCCGATGCTGAAAGACGTGCAATGCAGGCGGAAGTCCGCGGCAAAGTACGCGACCTGCTTGCCGATCCGCGGTATAGCAGTATTCCTCAAACAACGAAGGATCTCATTGTAAAATCTCCTCATATGCTCTCCGAGGCGGATAACCTCGACGATGCAATGCTCGATATTGAAGATTACCTTGATGGTGTTCTTTCGAGCGGACAGGTTCCAGTGCAGATCGTTCAGAATAACAACACGCAAAACGCACAAACGCAAAGCAATCAGAATCAAACACAAAACACACAACCGGAAAACGCACAACCGCAAAACACACAACGCGAAACGCCCCCTGTGATTCTTCCAGGATCTTCTGCGCCAGTGGACTCCGCTACGCTTGAAGATACTTCGAATCTTCGCGGGCCTGCTCGATCTGCTGCCGTACTGCGTAATTCAGTGCGAAAGCAGCTTATGGGCGTACAAGAGCAGTAATCAAATTTAATCCTAGTTTTAATCGTAAGGTATGGCACTACAAAATCCGGCCGGTAGTAACCAAGGTTACTCGGCAACGCAATCCGCAACGTATATCCTCGACGTTTCCGAGACGCTCGCGGCAATCTTGCTTGATGATACTGATTTCATTTCGACGATCGGAATCTCAAACGAGGTCGCGACGCAGACGAAGCACGAGTGGGATGAGGATTCTCTGAATCCGACTACTGCTCTCCAAAGCGGAGGTACGGCTGCACAAATGGCCCTTGGTACAACCACGGGTACTGTTATTCGTTTCTCGTCCTCGCAAATCGGTCGTATGACGGCCGGTACCTTGCTCAAGGACCGTCTCTCTGGAAAGACTGAAGTGATTCAGGTCACGGCAGTTTCCAGCACCTCTGCTACGGTTTCTCGTGGCGCAGGTGGTACGTCCGCACAGACTCACGCGGCTGCTGCAACGTGGGAAATCATCGCGCATCCTCGCCCACAGGGTATGGAGGGTCCGAAGGATGAATCTGTTGCTCGTACTCGTCCGCACAACTTTACGCAGATCTTCTCAAAGGGTGTGCGTATTACCGGTACCGCAAATGCAATTAAGCACAACGGTATTGGTCGTGAAGATTCCTACCAGATCGACATGCGCATGCGTGAGCTCAAGCGTGAGCTCGATCGCGCTGCGATCATGGGCGTTCGTCTCGGTAACGTCGGCTCTACCACATACACTGCCATGGGCGGTGTTATCGAGTGGGTCGGCTTCATCGGCGCTGGCAACGTAAATGGCACAGCGGAAACGCTTACGCCATCGGTGCTCAATGCCATGGCAAAGCAGATCTATGACGATGGCGGTACACCCGATCTGGTGCTCGTGGGTGGCGTTCAGAAGCAGAAGATCTCGACCTTCGATCAGGAATTCCGCCGCTCGACGCTCGATGCGCGACGCGCAGGATTCACCGTCGAGGAATTCGTTACCGATCTCGGTATGAATCTCCGTGTGGTTGTGGATCGTTGGGTTCCAAGTGATGTGGCTCTTGTCCTTGATTCGTCGAAGA
>JAKAIP010000027.1 GCA_021825025.1 bacterium | reverse complement strand
GTATGGTTGTAAATCGCGATGAACCTAGCAAACCCGTCATTTGGGCGTTCATCGCGTTATAGGGGGAAACTCCTATAGAGGCCGCAAGGCCTTCCAAGTGGCGGGTTTACTGTATCCGTCCCTTGGATTTATCCATTAGCCGCTCGTATGGAAAATCAACAAGGCGCAAAAAAGAAGTTTTATAAAAAGTGGTGGTTCTGGGGCTTGGTCATTGTTGTGCTAATGGTTATTGGCGCAAGCAACTCGCCTTCAAGCGAGAAAGTTGGGAGCGGCGGTGTTGCCGATACTTCCTCACAACCATCAGCACAGACCACTTACAAGGTGGGTGACCAAATCAAACTAGGCGACTCCGTTATTACCGTGAACAGCGTCAGCTACTCACAGGGCGGCCAGTTCACCTCTCCGAGTGCGGGGAACAAGTGGGTTGACCTGAATATCACTATTCAAAATACCTCATCCTCGCAACAGTACGTTACGACCCTTGGGCAGATGTTTGTGCGCGACGCGCAAGGCAATAGTTATCAGATTTCAAGCACGGATAAGACCATCACTGACATAAACAACCGTCTTGATGGCGCGATTATCGCCAACAGCAAGCGCACGGGCTGGGTGGGGTTTGAAGTCCCAAAGAATGCCACGGGCCTGCAGTTCCAGTACAACGGCAGTATGTGGGGCGGCGGTACGGTTCTTGTTGATTTGGGTAAGTAGTGCTGCGGTTCGCTGGTGTTGAGCAACCGCTAGAATAAAGCGGCATTTGTGGTATGCTTTACAGCGTATGAGAACGGCTAATCCGTACGGATTTATTTTGCCTCTCGGTATGTTTCTACTCGTCCTCGCGATGAGTTTCGGGGGCATTTTGACTGCGTGGATGATGGGGATGGACGGCACGATGCAGCAAGATTGTCCGTATATGGGAGAGACGGGGTATTGTGCTATGGACATCTCGGAGCATCTCGCTTCGTGGCAGAACCTCTTTACTACCACCCTTGAGCGCGTCAATCCTCTCGCAATGCTTCCTCTTTTCACTCTTTTCGTTCTTGCGTATTTCTTTGTAGACCTACTCGTTCGCAAACGCACCGAGCGGCCTCTATTTCAACGTTGGAGAACTCGTGAACTTTTTGACCCACTTCAGCTCGCGTTTGCTCGCGGCATCATACATCCAAAACTCTACTCATAACTCTCAATGGTGAGTGTGCTTCTTGTGCTTTACTAATATCAACCATTGAATATGAGTGATACTCAAACATATAGGGTGAAAGGTATGCACTGTGCATCGTGTGCAGGCATCATTGAAAAGACGTTCAAGAAGAAAGACGGCGTGCACTCTGTTGAGGTTAACTACGCTACCGAGACAGCCAAAATCGCGTATGACGCAAGTAAGACCTCACCACAGCATTTGTCGCAATCAATAGAACCACTTGGCTATTCTCTCGCCCTTCCAACGGCAGAGGAGATGGGTATGTCTGCAAGCGAACACGCCGAACACCTCGGCCTCAATCAGTCCAAGAAAGAGAAGCTCGCAGAGCTTGCGGATATGCGAAACAAGGTGCTCGTAGCTATTCCACTGGCCGTTATCAGCGGTATCGTGATGGGCTGGGAACTCTTATCACAGGTCAGCGTAGTGCCTGCCGTCCCGTACGTGTGGAGCGAGTTCTTCCATCACCTATTGCCGCTCTTGGCGACGTATATGCTCTTTGTGGTCGGTAAGCCCTACCTTCTGGGCTTCTACCGCTTCTTACGATACGGCAAGGCCAATATGGACACTCTCATCGGCATTGGCACGACCGCTGCGTATCTGTACAGCTTCGTTGTTACTGCATTTGAGGAGACCCTACGTCCATTCATCAATGTAGAACACACGTACTACGACGTGGCGATTGTGGTCATTGCCTTTATTACACTCGGCAAATATCTTGAAGCACGTTCAAAGCTCAAAACAGGAGACGCTATAGAAAAGTTGCTCAACCTTCAAGCGAAAACGGCGCTTGTTATCCGTGATGGAAAAGAGGTAGAAATCCCTTCGGGAGAAATCGTGCACGGGGACATAGTCGTCGTAAAGCCAGCAGGAAAGATACCTGTGGATGGGATTATTGCCGATGGCGCTTCGTTCATAGATGAAGCAATGATTACAGGCGAGCCAATGCCCGTATCAAAGAAGGTCGGAGATACGGTGGTCGGAGGCACGCTCAACACAAGTGGCTCGTTCACATTCAAGGCAACGAAAATCGGTTCAGAAACGCTCCTTGCTCGTATCGTCAAAATGGTTGAAGAAGCACAGGGTAGTAAAGCGCCGATACAAGCGCTTGTAGATAGAATATCCAGCGTATTCGTGCCTACAGTCCTCGTGCTTGCATTCCTCTCGCTCGGCGCGTGGCTGCTTCTGGGCATTCCGCATCTTGGTTTCGCTCAAGCCCTGTCGTTCGGTCTCGTATCGTTCGTAGGCATCCTCGTGATTGCGTGCCCGTGTGCGCTTGGCCTTGCCACTCCTACTGCCATCATCGTCGGTGTTGGAAAAGGCGCGAAGGAAGGCATCCTCATCAAGGACGCGGCTACACTTCAGAAGCTCCATACAGTGAACACGGTCGTTCTTGATAAGACAGGTACGATTACGCGCGGCAAGCCCGAGGTTGCTTCGGTACGGAACTTCACGGATATGTCCGAGAACGAACTCATTGCTATTCTCGCCGCACTTGAGAAGAAGTCGGAACACCCAATCGCGCACGCCATCGTCTCCCGAGCCGAAGAAAAGCAGCTCGCTTTGGGTGCTGTAAATGGCTTCGATGCCCTGAAAGGAAAAGGAGTAAGAGGAACAATAAATGGCACGGAATACTACGCAGGCAACGCAAAGCTCGTAGCTGATTTAGGTCTTGCGCTTGATAATACGGTTCTTGGCGAAGGGACAAAGGCAGGAAATACGCCCGTCTTCCTTGCTACGAAGAACAAGCTACTCGCACTCGTTATGGTCGCTGATACCGTGAAGCCCGAAGCGAAGGAGGAAGTCGCTGCGCTCCATAAACTTGGCATCAAGGTCGTAATGCTCACTGGCGATGACAAGAACGCCGCAGCGTATATCGCCAAAGAAGTAGGCATAGATGAGGTAGTGGCCGAAGTGCTTCCAGAAGACAAGCTCAACACCATAAAGAAACTCCAAGCCGAAGGAAGGATTGTTGCTATGGCAGGAGACGGCGTAAATGATGCGCCTGCTCTCGCGCAGGCCGATGTCGGCATTGCTATGGCGACAGGAACGGATGTGGCGATAGAAACGGCGGGCATTGCACTTCTGAATGGCGACATCTCCAAGCTCGTGAAAGCCATAAAGCTCTCGAAGATAACGATGCGTGGCATCAAGCAAAACCTGTTCTGGGCATTCATCTATAACGTCGTCGGCATACCGCTTGCGGGCGGCTTGTTCTATCCGTTCTTTGGATGGCTTCTCAATCCTGTCTTCGCAGGCCTTGCAATGGCGTTCTCAAGCGTCTCCGTCGTCGGCAACTCATTACGCATCAAGTCGCAAGCCCTCTAATCCTATGAACACCTACACATTCCACATCAAGGGGATGCACTGCAATGCGTGCATCCTGCTCACTGAAAGCGAAGTGCAAGACCTGCCCCATATCAGCTACGTAAAGTCAGACCTCGTGCATCACACCATCGAGGTCGGCGGCGAGTTCGGAGACCGTACGTCTGAAGCTATCGCGCAGGAACTGACCGATGTTCTATTGAAGCACGGCTACACCGTTTCCGTTGAGAAGCAGGTGGTCGAAAAGAAATGGTCGGACTTCCTGATAGCCGTACCGATTGCGCTTGGGTTCGGCGTGCTGTTCGTGCTCCTACAAAAGCTCGGCCTCGTGAACCTCGTGAACACAGGCACGGTCTCGTACGGCACGGCGTTCCTTATCGGCATCATCGCTTCGCTCTCTACCTGTATGGCCGTCGTGGGCGGCTTGGTGCTTTCGATGTCGGCGACCTTTGCGAGAGAGGGCGATAAGGTCAAGCCGCAAATCCTGTTCCATATCGGTCGTCTTATCTCGTTCTTCGTTCTCGGAGGCGTTATCGGTGCTCTTGGAGCGGCCTTTACGCTGAACGCAACTGCCACATTCGTCTTGAGCTTGCTCATCGGGCTGGTGATGCTCGTACTCGGTATCAACTTGCTGGATGTGTTCCATTGGTCAAAGAAGCTCCAACCCTCGATGCCGAAGTTCTTGGCGAAGCGGGCGTATGGTGCATCAAAGCTCAATCATTCGCTAACGCCATTCCTTGTTGGTATCGCCACGTTCTTCCTGCCGTGCGGGTTCACCCAAGCGATGCAGATTTACACCCTCGGAACGGGCAGTTTCCTCAATGGCGCTCTCACAATGGGTTCCTTCGCGCTCGGTACGCTTCCCGTACTTGGTCTTGTGAGCTTTAGCTCCTTCAGTATCAAGAACGGCAAGTATGTAGGGGTTTTCTTCAAGACCGCAGGTCTCGTCGTTATCTTGTTCGCGCTCTTCAACCTGATGAATAGCTTGGTTGCCATCGGTATTATCCAGCCAGTATTTAGCTTCTAATCTATGAACAACAAACTCACCCCTATAGCCGTTCTCGTTGGTGCGCTCCTCATCGGAGGCGTAATCCTGTTCTCTGGGCATTCCTCACCACAAGTCGCTGGTGGCACTGCCAATAACGTCAGTATGGTGGATGGAAAGCAGGTCATTGAGCTCAATGTGAAAGGCGGCTACTCGCCAAAGCTGACCACCGCCAAAGCAGGAGTACCTACCGTACTCAAGCTCAACACGAGCGGTACGTTTGATTGCTCGTCGGCCGTTCGTATTCCGAGTATGGGTATCAGCAAAAACCTGCCGCCATCAGGCACTACAGAGATTGATTTGGGAACGCCCAAAGTCGCTACGCTGGACGGCGTATGCGTGATGGGTATGTATTCGTTCAAGATAGATTTCCAAGGATAGCGCTCCGCGAAGGCCAGTGCTTCATACAGTAGCCAGTAAAGCTGGTATGGTGATTTTGTATGCAAAGTCCGATTTACCAGCCAAAAGGACGGTTCTAACTTCGTCCAATGCCCGCAGCTCGTGGTAATGTTTAGAAATGCATGGAAAAGATACAGAAAAACAAATCTTTTTCTACGAACACGAGTTCTATGTTTTTTCAAACTATTCTTCATTTATGCTCGAATGGAAAGGGAAACTATATCCGACTTCAGAGCATGCGTACCATGCAGAGAAATTTGAAGATGAACAGTTGAAAGAGCAGATAAGAAATTGTCGCTCGGCTCACGACTCTCAAAAGTTTGCTAACGCGCACAAAACAGAGCGAAGGAATGATTGGGATACAGTAAAGCTTCGCATAATGAAAGAGATTCTCCACGAGAAGGTTGCGCAGCATTCTTATGTGAAGAAAAAACTTATTGAGTCGGGAGACAGGGAATTAATCGAGGATTCGTGGAGGGATGATTTCTGGGGGTGGGGGCCAAATAAAGATGGCGCAAACCATTTAGGCAAGCTTTGGATGGAAGTACGATCCGAAGTACTATCGAGTTAAACAGGCTCCAATGTTGGTCCAGATGGTCAGCAAAATAGGACGCAGTGAGATTTTGCTGCGGGGAGCAGAGCGAAGCTCTGCGTTCAGTGGGTTCGGAGGGCACGAGCGTACCGTGCTTCTGGTCTCATAGTCAACCTAATGCTAGGATTCAAAACATGCATTTCTCAAGAATTTTTAGAGTAAAAGAAGGGAAGTTGGAAAAATTTAAAGACTGGATGCACCAGCTCAGTACCTCGCGCCGAGAAGAGGCAATAGCCACATTTGCCCACGAACGGATAACACGAGAAGTGTTCGTTCTTTTTCAGGGCGCGGACGGGTCACACTATGTCGTCGGTTTGAATGAAGCGAGCGATACACCAGGAGAGAGTGATCCTTCTGCACCCATCAATCAAGAGCACACCGCAATAAAAGAAGAGTGCCTTGAATCATTTTCCAAATCGGGAGAAGTCCTGATGGATTTGAAGTCGTAGTTTGCTCAGTTTGACAGTTGCATCTCATACGTTACCATTGTGTTGGGTAAGGTAATTGTGCCTGTATCCACTCATCGTCAAGGGAGTGTATCGTGTCCAAACAACCTCTTTCGATCTTTTCGTCCTTGCGGGTCAGTGTCCATCCCGAACAGCAGAAGCGGCTTTCCGTAATCGATCACGAAGATTTCTCCGGTGTCGAACGCAAGGTGCGCGAGCATTTTGCCGAGCTTGGGCAACGGTTCCCCGATGACTATGTCAATCGTGGCATCCATGCCCTCAGGCAGTACTACGCAGTTGCACTTCTCGATCCGGCGAATGCGCATGCAGTCTCTCGACCGGTCGATCCGTTCTGGCATGCACACATTCTTCACACCGAGCAGTACATGGAGTTCTGCGACCGTGTCGTCGGCGAGTACATGCATCATCAGCCGCTTGATCATGCACGCCTTGATCACGTGCAGGTCATTCGGCGACTCTATGGCTACACCATCGAAGTGATGGAGAAGTTTTTCATCACTATCGATTCGGAATTCTGGCCATCCGAAGTTGGGGATGCGGAGCTGATTTGCATGCACAAGGGGAATCAGGATATCTATCAGTCGGTTCAGGCTTACCGCCTCCTCGAACCGAACGCTCGTGGCGCCGGCTCTCTCCGAGCGTAAGTCTGCGGACATTAGCGGCAACAAGGACGTCTCCTCGGAGACGTCCTCTTTTTGTCTATATAATCGTTCCTAAATAAGTTCGAATATCGTCCCAAACGGTCAGGGGCTCGTGACGGGGTATTTCGGCCCACTAACTCGAGGGGCTATTTTGCGCCTGCAGGCACGAGAGGGTCTTGCACAGACGGGTGTTATCGATACTTCCACTCGGACGGCATTGCTCGCTCTCCCGTCTGCAGTGAGTCTCACTGAAAAACCGCCAACTGGAGTTGTCGGTCCATTTTCAAATGATCTGTTCTTCGGTATGCGGGGAGACGCGGTTATTGCGCTACAGACATTTCTCGCCAAAGAACACTATCTCGCCAGCAGTAACATCACGGGGTACTTTGGACGGTTGACCCGCGCTGCAGTTGCAGCTTTCCAACAAGAGCACTCGATTGTACCCACTGCGGGCTATGCGGGCCCAATCACGCGCGCAAAAATTATCGAGAATATCGCTAGCAGTACTGCCCAGTGAGTGAATGCTAATATAGAAGTATGCATGCAAAACTATCTTTCGTGGGGGTTGCGGCGGGACTTCTCGTCCTTCTTAGCGGTTTCTTTTTAGTGAACTTCCTTTCTCACCAGGGTGCCGGAGTGTCACAAGATGCTCATCAGGATTTCAAGAATGCGACTTATACCATTGATGGCACTGCGGTGACACTCGTGAACGGGTCAGCGGAGACCCCAGCTGCACCGGGCTCGGCG
>JAKAIP010000026.1 GCA_021825025.1 bacterium | reverse complement strand
AGAAGATTGACGCCATACCCGACCCTGTACCGCCGCCAAAGAGCCACGTACGGTGGTCGCCTGCTGTCCCGTTGTAGTTATGGATCGACACAAAACCTGGATAGTAGTTCGCTGTACTCGTGACGGCGACCTTGGTGGTCTCAGCGAAGCTTGACTTTAGAATTTTAATCTTGCTCGCCGCCGATAAGAACCGCATACCACCGTTCGTATTTCCTGAAGTCGTCAGAGAGTTGATGACGACCTCGCCACCGATCGTTAAACTCGCTAAGTCAAGTCCATACTGCCCGTTGTTCGAGCATGAGACGTTATTAAAGGTCATCCCACCGAGACAATCTTGAATCCACATACCCTGCGTTCCGTTACTGTTCGAGGTCAGCGAGTCAACATAAAATCCTGGGAGACCATTACCAAAATATGTCCCAGATTGTCCGTTATCGTTTGTTATCATAGTACCGACACGGAAGCCTGAAGTCGTCGGTGAACCTGAGCAATAGAACCCGTAGTAGTGTGAGTTGTAGATCTCTAGCGTCGTGATGTTGATGTTTCCACTGCTGAACGCAAGTGCCCACCCATGTTGGATGTTGTTCCCAGAACTGACGATCTTGATCTTCGTGAACGTACTGTCTTGGATGCTGGTGGATGAAAGACCTTGCGTCGCACATCCCCAACAGTGGATCTCATCCGCTGTTAGACCAGTCAGAATATTACTCAGAGCGACTCCCGCAGTGTTGCAGTGACCGCCGTAAATTTTCCCGACCTCTGCCGGACTCACGATGATGTTGATAAGGAAACCGGTGCTGTACCTTACACAAAACAAATTGTCGAGCTTAAAGTAGTTCTTATTGTTGGTATCGATTCCATAACCAAACCCCGACTGACCGTCAAAGAAGGTCTCAAGCGTTTGTGTGGACATGTCGGTACGATTCCACCCACCGGAGAAGGTGATGAGGTTACCCGCAGACCCGCTATCTTGGACGGCTTGTACGGTGGTTGCCGAAGTTGCAACAAGATCGGTCATGATGGTTTCACGTTTATAGGTCGTGACGGACTCCGTTGTTCCATAGTACCCACGAGCGGTCACCGATGCAGTCATCGCTGGATTGCTGTCTAGCGTCACCGTCGTTCCGTTGATAGCACGAATCGCCCACCAATACTCTCCGGCAGTATTCTTACCGATGAGTGACTTCAAGGTGAGGCAGTCATTTCCGACTGCTTTCGTCGTGCTGATGTTGTCGATCAGCATCGTGACCGTGCCAGGATCAGATGCGAACGAGACCGAGATCGAACGGATAGCCGAACCAAGTGCCGAACCTTTATCGATGTGGATAGGGATCCATTGCCCCGTTTGGCTCACAGCCGGAATATTCAACGTATCGACTGGTGTGTCGCCGGTTGTATCAGAGCAGAGCCGTAGCGTCGCGTTACTAGCTCCGAGCGTTCCGACAGACATCTGTATCCAGAAGGTCACTCCTTGATAGGCGCTATAGTCTTGGTTCGATCCAAGGTCAAAATATGCGGCCTTTCCCGTCGTAAAGCCAGAGGCAATGGCTAAGCTCGCACTGCCGGTCGATGTACGGTATGTGGACGTATTGGCCGTCGCTGTGACGTTGGCCGACGCGGTCCATGCGGTGTCGCAATTCGTGATGAGCGCATTGAGTGCCGACGCGAGTGTGACGGTCACGCTCTTGTTGGTCCATGTGGCGCTGATGCCGAGTGAAGTCGGAGCAGGCGAACCCATGATCCGAACGGTGTCACCAGGGGCAATACGAGCCGCTGTTGCACCGGACGTAATCGTCTTCCATCGGTTCGCGAAGGTCGTCCCGTCCGCTGCGTCTGAGCCACCTTCATAATCAAGATAGTAAGTTGCCATTACATCACCTTTGCGAAGCCCGATCGCACCATTTCGTTATTGATGTTCATCCCCGCGACCGTACCGACGTAGAAGGTTCCAAGCAGTCGTCCGTATTTATCGTTCCGATCGAGGATTGTTTGGACCACAAACGGCACGCTTCCCGAGAAGAGATGCTCAAGATACGTCTTCCCATTACGGCCTTCTTCGGTATTCATCTCGTAGGCGTTGATCCCCAAGAAGCGAACCGTGCGCGTGACCTTGACATGCAAACCTAAGTCAATTGTTGCGACCACTGTGTCGCCATCGATCACTCTGTCTATCTTACAGAAATACGTGTACATAGTCACTCCTTATAAGAATTGTTCGCATGTGAGGGCGAACGTAAAGGTCATGCTATTCGTTGCGTCGTTGTTCGTGATCTTGATATGCAGCTCGCTTGTGTTGTCGGAGTCGAGGTACATGAACGGCAGACGGTCTGTATAGATCCGACTGTTCGCCGTTGAGCTGATACCCGTCGCTGAGTAGAGGAGGTCTGCGGCAAGGAACGTATCCTTGGCGTAGATGTTGATATCATACGTCCCTGTCGAGACGCCGCCAGTCTCGGTCAACTTCAGGAGGTACACAAGGCCACGATTGACGAAGCTCGTCTTGTTGAAGTTCGTGCTTGTGTTCGCTGCGGCCACGTTGCTCGCGCTGCTGAAGGCTTTCGTCTGCGTACCGACACCCGTGACGCGGATGTAGTAACCAAGAAGCCATATACGCACATTGCAGGTACCGGCTCCTGATGCTGTCTTGAGGTATTCGTAGCCGATCGTGGAGCCTGACGAGTTCTCGCCTGGAATGACCAACGTCATCACTTGACTGTGTTCTGATGAACCTCCCCACACGGTGTATGATTTCGTCGGAGCTGAGATTGAGTCGTACTGTCTGAACTTAATGTTCACACCAGAGCCAGGTGTGGTATCCCAAAACGCGACACGAATCACGAGACCCGCCACACCTTGAGGAGCATCGGGAATATAGTTGTCTCCGCTTGGCCCAAGGTTCTTCTGAACGTAAGCTCCGTCCGTACTCGCGGCAAGCTGCTCCAAGATCAGTGTCGGGTCTTCCAGCGCCTTGTATTTCGTGAGTCCTTGTGCGCCAAGATCGACGGAGCTTCCGCTGCCGATATCTGTATAGGTGGTTCCGTCGTTCGTGAACTGCCACTTATCTGTCGTCTCATTCCAACGGAGTTCTACGTCGCTCGATGTCCCTCGTTCGACTTTCAGACTCGCGTTGCTGGACGGCGTACCGGTTACTGTTCGGAGGAGTTTGAATTCGGCTGAGTCTGTTCCAACGTCGGTGTTTTGTGAGTGCGAACCGGCTCCTCCACCACGAGCCCAGGTTCTCTTGTCAGTGACGGTCGAGATCGACCCTCCCGAAGTAACAACGGTAAACAGAGGGATGCGGCCAGATGTGAAGCCGCTTGTGTTCGCCGTGACTGCGCCTGTTGAGATGTTGACTTCGACGTAGTTCGTCGCGGCGTTCGTAAGCGCGACTGTTCCATCAGAAGTTGAAGTAACGACGTTATCATTGTGGACCAAGCCTCCATAGTAGCCAAAGTTAAGTCCTGAGTGTGCCGCGCTTCGTTCTGCGTATTGCCCAGGAAGGAACGTGCTGCTCGCGGCGATAGCATCGAGCCGTGCATCAAGACTATCGTATCCAGAAATAGCCGCATTGTAGTCGTCGCCGTCAAAGAGGATGTCAGCGGTGCTTGAGTAGAAGGTGACGGCTGAGACAACCTTCGTGGTGGCGTCCCATGAGAACGACCAGACGGTGTCAGCACTGGCACTTGTCGCAACAGTCGGCACACCGCCGGTTGGGACACTCACGTAGAGTGTGCCGGTCGAAAAAGAGAGAAGTGCGACGGTTGTCTGAATGGCTGTGCGGTACTCACTTCCGCTCCAATAAGAGCCAGCGGCAATCGTGACGTTGTAGGGAGACGGACTCAATGTCGCGGCAACAGGTTTGTAGCTCGCTTTGCCGATGATCCCGTTTCGATCATAGATCTCATTCAACCGAAGATCCGTTGAGCCGGTTCCCGCCGTTCCTTGCACAGAAGAATAGAGCGAGTTGATTGCGGTCTCGATCTTCGTGTAGTTTGATTCATGATCGGCTACGTATGTGGTCGAGCCGCCAAATAACTTCACGAGTGAAATTGTCGTCGCCATAACACTCCTTTAAGGGGTAGCAAGAACGTACTGAAGGACACCTTGGGCGTTATACTTCCCTAATGACCCATAGGGTAGTTTACCATAGGTATATCCGCCGTTTGAAGCTGAATCACCGAGGTCGTCATAGTTCAACAAGGTGTAGGTGGATCCGTACGTGTTGGTCGCACCTTGGCTGTAACCAGTTGATGTGTAGGTCACTTCGATCACATGGACTTGCCCATTGACAATCGACGCGAGTCCGATAATTTCGTAGGTCCGTTTCAGGTCAATTCGTCGTAGACGGACCCTCGTACCAGGGCCGTTCTTATGCACTCCGTGAGAAGCGTCTGCGATTGGTACCGATCGGATAATAGTGTTGGCGTCGGGGCGGTTCCCGTCTACACCAAGGTCAACATCCATCACCCACAGATACTTATTCAGGTCGGCATCAAACCATTTATAAGCCGGTGACGTAGAGGTCGCCACGACCTCACTGTAACGCCGGTCGCCCCGTGAATCGATTAAATTGATAAGCGGCTGTTGAAGTCCCATTACAGCACCGTCCTATATCCGCTGACGTTCATCATCGACACGTCAACCGAGTTACGAGTCAAGACACGCGAGAGACCTTCGACCCACACCTTCACCGTTGACGAGAGCTGAATGACATCCCCTGGCTCTAACCGTGGGTCGTACCGTAAGAGGAGGGACCTCGGTTGTTCCTTCATGACTTCAAAGTGAAGCGCGTTGACGACAAGAGGCTGAGCCTGCTCTAACGTCGAGACAAAGTCATTCCGTATTTCTTTTTCTCGCTCCTGCCAAAACTCAAGTCCCGCCTTCTGCGCGATCGCTTGCTCTTCAAGGTAGACCATTTCGTACGGGACGCCCCACACTTCATAGGTACCAGTTCCGATGCTCATCATCAAGATCAGAATCGAGATGAGGACAGCGGCGGCTGCGATATCCTGAACGGGGATCGTGGTTCCACCGAACAACGCCGTCACAACCGCGCGAGGGATCGCTTGGATCGTCATGTACATCGCCAACATCGTCGTGGCGAGAACCGGTGCCCAGATGCTCACATCGACGATAATCTTTGAGTGAAACTCATCAACCTTTTCCATCGTCTCGTCACAGAACGACAGGAGTCCCGCGTTTGCACTCTGCTTGATAATCAATCGCGGATCGTCACATCTCGTCTTTCGTTCGTCGCTATAGAACGCATCGACTTCGATCGACGACGTAAAGAACCCCGAGGTAATCGTCGCGTTAGCAAGGATCTGGTCAGGTCCATCAACTCGCGAGAGTTCATTTGATAAGTAGGTCAGAATGACTTTGTTGACTGTCTCGCTTGTCGAGCCTCGTGATTCGTATTTCCGTAAGAGTTTATCGTCGGTCAGTGACATCGTGATACGGTCCTGCCGAGTCGAGTAGAGTGCGAGTTGGCCCTTCCCGTTGAACCACGGCTTCGCATTCAAGCCGAACGCTAACTGATCGAGTGCGTCCCACGGTGGGTAGTTTACGACCTGGTTGCTATTCTTCTCGAAGATCACACCCCACGGCAACGGAACAGAGACCTCGATATCGTCCAGCAACATAATGTCCTGTGCGATATTGTAGAACATCGAGCCCCAATCAGAGCCGATCGTGTAGTTTGTCGAGGTCACATTTCGCCGCTTCCACGCTTGGTTGTTCCCACGGTTGAAGACACTGAACGACGCGGTGATACTTTGCCCTCTCTGAAACGTCCACGAATACGTGCCTTCAACCTCACCACTGAATGTCCATAACCATTCTGACTCAGCGAGACCCTCGAACCCTTCCTTCAAACGAATGATCCGTCCGGCACTGATCGCGGTACGGTACGTTCCCGAGTCTGGATGGAAGACAAGCGACGCATTGTCGCTCAACGTGATTTGTAGACGATCGAAGGTGTACTCGATCTTTTGAACAAACGCGGTCAAGTCGATCGGGGTCTGTGCGTACGTGCCCTCGATAATCTCTCCCCACGTGTCTGTGGTTGGATTAAATGACAAGAGCTTCCACTTCGGAAACAAGATGTCTCGCTCAAGGTAGCTATCGTACGTCGCGGAGGTCGTAATCATTACACGGCTCCAATGATACGGAAGGAAAGCTGAACAGTCCCCACCACATAGCCGTGGCGTGTTGCAAGATAGTCGAACTCAAAGTCTCCCGCTCCCTGCCCTGCTGATCCTGTGACGGACAGCGTCAGCGACTCGATCACGATCTGATACGTGGTCGATGTACGGTCACGCGGCTCCCACACGATATACGTCCCGTTCGTCGGCGGATTGTTGTAGTAGTCTTGCAGCGCAAGGAACATCGCTAACGTCATACGAGACTGTTTCGCTGAACCAATCCACCGTTCATCAATGTTGACATCTCGACTCACACCTTGCCAACCGATCAAGACGTTGTCTTGGAGTGTGGCTTGGGCAAATGCACGTGGCCGTTTGTCCATCGGACTTGTGTTGAAGTTCGTGTAGATGTCGGGGTTCGACTCGTACACGATCGGCGCAAATGAGCTGTTTGGGTACACCAGCCGTCGAAGTTCAGAGGTCTGCGTCAAAGCGGCGTTCCCTGACGAGATCGCGACAACCGCTGCCGGTTTAATGTCCGTCGTGGTTGTTGCAACAGGAGTCTGGTTGCCGACTGTGAAGTTGAGCGTTCCAGTGATTGTAGGCATTATGTTAAGACCTTTGTATCAGTGTGTGAAACGGTGAGGGCCTCTGATGCCCCTGCCGTGGTGAACTTCAAATTGAACTGCACTCGCCCATTCGCCTCTGTCAGGAGTTTCGGTGTCGTGACAAGAGCGGCTGTCGGACTGCATGACACTGTCACTTCTCGCATACCTCCCGCTTCGCCTTTCGATCCGAGAACGTGTGACACAAAGGGGACGGTAGACTCGTCAGAGAGCGCCTTGAGATTTACAGGAACAGTGACCTTTACCGCTGCGATACGTGGGGCGTAGATCTCAAAAGCGTTATCGTGCTGGCCGTTTGCGAGGTCGTTCTTGATCCGAACGGCGGCGAGCTTCTTTCGCTTTGTATCCCAGGCAATAGCAGACATTCTATCAACTCCCCCCGATGTTTGCAATTCGGTCAGGAGTTCGATCTTATTACGTGCAAAGTTGTACTTCATCAACGATTGGCGTCCGTCGTTCGCCGCATTGAACACCGCACCGGAGAAGAGCCCCCAGACGTTGTCTTCGTTCTCGTACCCAACTCCCCAACAGAAACTCTCGGGCATCGGTTGACGCCACTTGAAGACTGCCGCACTTGGGTACGGTGAGTAGTCGTACACTTCGATGTAACTTCCGCCCATCAAGGTCATGATGGTAATCAACTTCCGCTCAGGACATAGCGCGTGTCCCTGGTTGGTTCCCGCGAGATTAGGGATCTGCACGTTCGTCACATATGGCCGACCAGCTTGCGCCACGCTTGGAATACCGTCCGGCAT
>JAKAIP010000025.1 GCA_021825025.1 bacterium | reverse complement strand
GAAGTAATCCGCGTCGACGACCTTGCAGAACTCACCTTTGCGATGTGTCACGACAACTGATGGTTGCACGATCCCGAGGTTCGCGTAGATCCATTCCTTCGACGCATTCAACGCGCCTGGGGCTCTCCGACTGGTCGCGAAATACACGTTGTGCGACACCAGAGACTTGACGCTCTCTAGGTCGGCGTCTCCTAGTAACGAAGGAAGTTCTGTCCAGAAGGTGGGGTTGCTTGCAATGTAGGCCCACGTCTTCGTGACATCCTCTGGCGCGAGGTCAGGAAACACGCCCCACATTGCGTGTTCCTGGGTACGCGTCACCGGCAGTGGCTTTGCCGTGATACGCCCCGCTGTTTTGGTGAAATGCGACACAAAGTCGGCTAAAACGCCATCCAGGTCCATGACGATAGTTTGTGTCTTCATGCGAGTTTATCTCCATGTTTGTATGGACGTGTCTTGTTGTATTCCAGCTTCGCCTGCACCATGGTGTCAAGTGGAATCTGCAACGTGTAGCACAACTGTGTCACCCGTAAAATTACATCGGCCAACTCATGCCCCATGGCCATCACGTCTCCCTTGCGGGCTTCTTCAACAGCTTCAGAAACTTCGGAATGAATCAGCGCAAGATACGATAGAACCATGCGGGCGTCCCGCTCATCGCTGATCGTCGTCGGAGCCCCCCGCAGAAACCCCTTCTCCATGCTCGTCTCATGTCCGATCTCCCCTATATCGTACAACGTCATCTTCATGGTCCAACGTCCTTTCCATAATCCTGAAGTGCGGTGTGTATAATATCCGCGATGGCGTGAAGGAGCTCATGATAGAGGAGATACCGCTGGCGTTTAATCCCGACAGCGCCGGAGATACGGATCACGCCACCCTTGTCTCCGTAGCTCCATTCCCCGTCAACGTCCTTCGGTAAATTTCGGGGGTTCACCACGAGAATCGAGATAGACACGCCCGGAAGATTTACGACTGACGGAATCTGGAATCTCGACAGTTTCATAATTTTCCTCTAAAATGTTTTGCACGATGTGTAGACACGCTTGTGGGGTATCAGCAATGAACGTCTTGCACTCCTTAGCTGTGACATGATTGACGATCCATCCGTTGGCAACATCGGAAATAAGGATTTGCGTTTCCTTCATTGGTGTTCGCATAGTCTCCTCATAATGTAAATAGCTCGCCCTCGACGCAACACGTGTCCCCAAAGATCGGGACCGGCGTGACGTAGATGTAACCCGTCGTTGGATTGAGCCGGAACGTCCCGAACCCCTGTACGTAGTCCCGGTTTGCCTTAACCTTGTGGCGGTAGTCAATCGCGTCCACGTCACCAAGCCATCCAAACGACGCCCCGATATGCGGAACCCCAAACGCCGTTCCCTTTACGACATAGCGGAACAGGTGCGTGTGTCCGATGCTGACGTTGTCCATGTAGGCCGACATCGCGTCATGGATAGCGGGCTCTCCCGCCTTACCTAAATCGTGTGTCAGTTGCAGCTTGCCGACGTGGGTCGACTCCATATACGGCGTGACCTTCCAACCCGAGCGCTTCAGCCCGAACAAATCCCCGCCCGTTTCCTCCAACAGCATCTCGTACATCTGAGGAGCAAAGTCCATAAGGTACCGATCCACTCGATACTCATGATTCCCTAGAATAAAGATCTTGATTTCACAACCATCGAAGATCATCAGCATCTTACGGGCTTGCCGGATCTCATCAACGATCATGTCTCTTCGACGGGGATCTTTCCGATGCTGTGAGACGGCGTAGCAGTCGAAGAAGTCTCCTTGGATAACGACTATTTTCGGCTTCTTGTGTTCGACGACTTTCGTGACGAGTTCCCAGCTCTTTTGGTTGTGATAGGGAGCGTGTGTGTCGGGAATAATGATGCCGAAGTCGAGGTCTTCAATAGGGCCTGCGTCCGGTCGGACATCTCTGTGAGATACAACGCGGCCCGCTGGTACAGATGGGCGTGTTCTCGCCGACTTCTTCCGATCAATGTCTTGTTGCACGGGAACCCGCACAGCAGCCCTCGAATAGACTGCCTCAGCCCCGACTCTTTCGCCTTCTTGTGATCGTGGTCGACGTTGAGGCTCCCTGTCTTCGGCGTTCTTCCGCATATCCAACATCCCCCCTCTCCGATTTTATTGAGTTCGTCGAATTCCGCCTCGGTAATCTGGTAGTGCTTTCTAAGATAGACATCTCGCTTTGTCATTTGATCCCTGCGCTTGCCATTAGGCCCTCTCCGCGAAGCTAAATCCATTGACGCGCTCGATGCTGCAAATATGACCGAGCACGGGACGGTGCCGGTTTTTCACAAGAATGACCTTGCACATTTCCGGCATATCCTTCTCGGCGATCAGTTGGAATCCAAAGTCCGCCGTGTATTCGACTTCTCCAGACTCCTTGAAGCCCGCCTGACTGACCTTCCCGTATTGCTCGCGGCTCTTCTCGGAGATGATCAGGATGGTATGTCCCTTTTTCTTCAGAGACTCCAGCCGATAGACCCACGCCCCGATCGACTCCCGGCGCTTCTCAACCGAGGCCGGTAACTTCTGTAGACTGTCCACGACGATGAGACACTTTTGCCCGCGAAACATCTTGAGATCCGCGTTGAGTGTCTTGATTGAGTCTCGATAGAAGATATTCTTTGTCTGGCGGCGAGCCTCATCAAGGTTCATATTGAAGTGCTTGCCGATTCGGTAGAGCGTGACCTCTGTGCCGTTTTCCATGTCGTAATATAAGACGGGTCCAACGCGAGCATATTCACGGACAAGTTGAATCGCAAGCGAGCTCTTCCCAACACCCGCCTCTGCGGCGATGGCCCACATGCCCATCAGACCACCGCTCGCTTCCGACAACGTGGGCAGTGACTTCAGCCGCACCCCGACGGGCTGCTTGGGGATACCATTCTTGAGTTGATCCGAGATGCTCGTAAGCGTACAATCGTACCCCGTCGAGGCATTCGTGAGTTCTTCAATCTTGCCGACATCGAGTTTTCCACTTGCGAGCTGTTGTCCGGCCTCGTTGAGTACATCTACTACGGTGCACTTTTCACGCGTGACACGAAGCAACTCGCGCACATCGAGCGTCGCGCCAGCCGAGAGGCACGAGGATAGGTATGTCTTGACTGCCGGCGAGTCAGCCCCGATGATTTCTGCCGCCGCCACGAGAAGGGCCTGTTGATTGATCTCGTCGGTTCCCCCGCCTTCTCGGATATTCTCGATGGCGTGTAAGACGACCTTGCCGATCTTCGAGAGTTCCTCGACGTAGACATCGGTTTCTGGCACCACGCCTTTAATCACGGCGCACATCGCGAGGCGCTCCAGCTCTGGACTAAGCTGCACCCAACGCCGTTTGGACTTCATAGGGCTCCTTACTTAAGGTAAACCGACCCTTCGTCGTATATACTAGAGACGGGAGGCCCGTCTATAACCAAGGCGTGCAGCTTTTCATACATGGTATCCGTGACCTTACGGTGTCCCGATATTGGACCGCCCACGTTGCCCAGAAGAGTTTTCAGAACAGCGGCTTCATATTCAGAGAGTTCTAACAGTATCTTGACGCTACGCTCAGCAGAGACTTCCATAATCAGCACACCCCCGTGACATAGTACGTTCGCTTAGGACGATCTGCGTAATAGCGTACCGACCCATTGTCTCGGAGCATCCGCATAATACGGTTGGTAGATTCTGGCGAAATGTCGGCTCGCTCTTTCGCGACGTACGACCAGAGCTCGTGCGCCTTGAACGTATCTCCGACTTTAGCCGCGCAGAACTGATAGACAAGATCAGCAATTTTCATACAGTTGGCCTCCATTGATTCCCTTCCTTTATCTCCAGGACCCATAGGTAGTTTGGTTTCATGAGTGCTCCTTCAGTAGTTCCTCTGCTGTTCCCATTGCCTTATCCCAATCCGCTCGATACTTAGGCAGCGGGCAGCCGTTCTGCACATCGTAGAGTAGCTGTAGCGCCTTTCGTAATCGTATAATCTCCTCTCGTTGCTCGGCGTCATGCTTGCGCAATGCCTCATTATTGAACGGAGCTATTATGATTGCGCGAATGAACTCATTCCTTGTCATCATCCTAGCTACTCCTCCTGTACGGTATACACCGCTGAATGCGCTCGATCCTCCCAGTCAGGGCGGATAAACCATTGTGTGCCTGTCCGCTCATCGCGGCACCATCCATGACTATCGACCCGTACAGTATCCGCGCAGGTGAAACAGGCCCCATATCACAAATCCTCATTTGCGCCGCAGACCTGGCAGACATGTATGGTTTTCCCGTTCATTGATGCTCCTTCAGGAAGGCTTTGGTTTTTAGCGAAGATAGAAATTCTTCGGCTTCCTTCCCCGTCGGGCCCAGTATCCAAGTAAATTCCGCAAACCGCACCGCCTTGACCATGAGCTGTTGATACTCCCGATCCTTTTCGACCAAAGCTTGCTCTAGTACCTCAATCCGATGCCATTGTTCAGCGTCGTGTGTATTCAAATAATTCAACTCGTGCTTCCACGGGTACCCGAAGTCCCAAATTTTACCAATTATCTTTTTGACTTCTTCCCTCGTCATGATCCAAGCTCCTGTTGTTGGTCCTGGTTCTCCAACCCATCACTGCCGAGCGGTATCATATCCAGCCATAATGGCGTTCGCAAACCATCCCACCATACACGCGTGATCCGTGGCAATCTCAGGGTTGACTACAGCCGCCTTGACCCACTCATCCGCCCACACTCGCGCATCTACCGTGTGCGGCCAGTGTTGCGAGATTACCCCATCTTGGAGTGCCGCCATCCCATCTAATTCGTCAGTCATGTTATTTCTCCCACGCCTTTTGAGTCTTCAAGGGATACCGTCCTTCGGGCTTGCACTTCTCCCAGTACGCACACCCCTTCGGGCCGCACTTGAACGGACGACATAGCGGTAGTTCTCGATATTTACCGCTCTTTTGTACCACGTGAAACTTCTTCGTGATCCCTTTGATCTGGGCCTGGACTTTCTTAAGATCATCGGGGCTAATCGTCACACGATAGACACGGAAGGCGGGAGAGGTCTGTCCGTCGGACTTCGCGTTCATGAAGAGGACCCACAAATCCCCCTTCGTAGTATTTTGCCCCGCCATGTAGATCAAGAGTTGCTCGCAATACATCGAGAGATCTTTGATGTCTCTGGGTTCGTAGAAAGCCCGAGATGTTTTGATTTCACGAGGAACGCCATTAATGAGCATGTCGGGGGAATACGTAATGCCGAGCTCCTTGGAGACAATCGACCCCCCGTCGGCCTCCCAGTTCAACACGGTGCCTTCGACGGCGTTGATCACGAACGCGTGTAGGACACGCCCGATCAGGAAAATCGGAATAAGTCGATCCGTTATGGGCTGAGGATACTTCCGTTGAAAATAGGCCAGCCGAGGATCGAGGCAATCTGACGCGTGGAGGAGGGTTTCTTTGGAGCGATCCCCACCGGCCTTCTCGACCCACGCCCGACTTTTATCGAGGAGCCACTTCTCGCCCTTTTCAACACGGTCGATCTTGATAGATGTCGGTAAGGTGATCACTGGACTCCTATGATTGAGATTTTTGTACACACACAGCAATGGCGTCCACAAGGTCTTGCGTCAGCCAATCCACCATGCAGGTGGCTTCCTCATAGCACGTACGTTCATCGGGATACGTGGTCTCTCCTCCGAGAATATATTTCGTCGGCGGCGTTGTGTTGTTAAAGGTCAGCCATATGAACAGTAACCATTCCATGATCAGTCCTTGTGTCTATTGGCGAGTTGTTCACGAATAATGGCGTTTTCACGGTTGAGTCTGTCTACTGCTGCCAGCAGCCGGTCGCGCTTCGGCCCCTCGGAGATACGCTGATAGTACGCCTCACGTGCAGCCTGAATGTCAACGCCCTTCGGGCACGCCCACTCCGATAGGGCATAGGCCAGACTAAACCCGACAACAAACCACAACACACCATGAAAGACGAGTTTATACATAGGACCTCCGTGAGCCGATTAGGTGAGCGATTTGGCTCAGTAGGAAACGCAGGCAGCGGGGGCGATCTACGTCCGTGGAAAGAAGGCCCCCGCCTTACGCCCGAGTTATCGACGCCCGATTGAGCCTCGATACCCACGGTTGAAACGGTTCCCACCGCCGCCACGGTTGTAACGGTTCCCACCGCCGCCACCCTTGAACTCCTGAGCGAGGTTCGCCGTCAGTGAGAACTGCGGATCATCTTGGTTTTCCCATAGGAACATGGTCACGAGTTGATTGCTGTTCAATGCGCTATCGAGCAACCCCATCAGATTCTCGATGTCCTCTTTCCGTAAGCGCCCCGTCCATAATCCCTCACGCTTTCCCGCAAAGAGTCCTGTAACACGCACGCCATTACCGTCTCCCTGAGCTTGCTGATTTCTGTGACCATAGGACGACCGGTTGCCCCGCGATTGATTCGACGGTCGAGCATAGTTATTTCTGGAGTAGCCACTCGACGGACGTGACCGCTCCGGTTCCTGTTCTTGCTCGTACTCTTGTTCCTGTTCTTCGCCTTCGGATTCCGGCGCGTCTTCGTAGTCTGATTCAACGTCCTCTTGAACATCCTGCTCTACTTCAGGCTCGCTTTTCTTGCTCTTCCGAGCACACGATACGGGTTTCGGGGTCGCCTTCGTCTTCTTCGTAAATGCCATTATCGGTCCTCCTCGGGGTTAATAAGATCGTCGATGTCTTCGCCCTTCGGCTCTTCCTCTAACACGGCATCGGACTCCATCGCTTCGGCTTCTGCTCGCGCGTTCTCTTCTGCTTCCTTTATCTTTCGGAGTGTCTCTGCCGCCTTCTCTTCGTAGGTCTTCCCGCCCTTCACCGGCTTCCCGTTCTTCTTGAGATCCTTCTTGATGTCAGCGGCCTTCTTGGCCTTCGCCTTGGTCGCCTTCTTTTCCTTCTTCGCTTTCACCTTCGCGGGCATTGCCGCATAATACGTACGATTCTTGATACTCCGTCGGCCCTTTGCTTTGTTGATCCCGTTGTCTGCCATGTGTTCGCTCTACCTCCTTGTCCGTTAGTATTTGCCGATAATTGCAGTAACCACCGCGAACAGTAACCCTAGGGCGGCGATGCCGATCCCCCAAAAGATCACGACTGCCGTCACCAACGATCCGATGTCCATCAATGTCCTCCTACGTCATCCAATCCCACCGTGAACCAACCTTCTGACCTACGTGAATCCTTGTTTATTTTCCCTCCTTCTGGATATAGTACCACTTTCGATAACGCGCCCGACGACAAATAGGACAGATTCTAGTTTGTGGTAAGGCGTGCCCGTTCTTGCAGCGTGTTTTACGGGCGTTAAGCCCAGCCGGACTATTGCCTCTCCTCGCATTTTCACGCTGTGTTACTGCTTCTAGGTGGTCTGGATTGCAACATGCCCGGTTACGGCACAAATGATCCAACACGCGCCCACTTGGGATCGGTCCTTTAGCTATCTCATAGAAGTGTCGGTGAATAACCACACCTACACTCCTAAAGCGTACCCCCCC
>JAKAIP010000024.1 GCA_021825025.1 bacterium | reverse complement strand
CGAGATCCAATCGATCATCGCGTCGCACGGGCAGCCAGCGCTTTTCTCAACGAAAAGGGCATTCCCGCCGGACCAAGCTCCGGCGCCGCACTCGGCTCACTCGAGCATTATCTGCTCCAGCGTGTGGTGGCGGGAACGCTTGATGAGCTGCGCAGTCCGGATGGCGCCACCGGCGCCATCCTCACCTTCGCTGATACGCTCTATCCGTACAGTTAGAACACAAGACCGCCAGTACTGGCGGTCTTTTTTTAGAGCAAGATTCGGATTTCCATGAGAAGGTAACTCACGTATGCTGTGGCATATGTCGCAGTACCGCACTATCGCTAAGGCACTTGCGTACCTGTACGAACATCAAGAGGAACAGCCGACATTAGCTGCAGTAGCGCGACATGTGCATCTCAGTCCGTATCATTTTCAGCGGCTATTTACCCAATGGGCGGGAGTAAGTCCAAAAACATTTCTGCAGTATCTCAGCATTGAACGGGCGAAAGGGCTTCTCGCACATCATTCAACCCTTCGTGCAGCTCACAAGGCAGGACTCTCCGGTACTGGACGACTGCATGACCTCTTTATGCATATCGAAGGCATGACTCCAGGGGAGTATAAGCGGGGAGGAGCAGGCCTCACCATTGCCTACACCTGTGGCATTTCACCGTTTGGTACGTATCTTGTTGCAGCGACAGCAAAAGGTATTTGCAATCTGTTTTTCTATGATGGCACCACCAAGCACGCCGTAGCACAACTGCGATCATACTGGCCACAGGCACGGCTAGTGCATAAGAAAGTGCCACTGCATGCTGCGGTGCATACGCTCCTTACGACAAAAAAACGCACTCGCATACTGTTACACGTGCGTGGCACGCCGTTTCAACTCAAAGTCTGGCAGGCACTTCTCTCTATTCCAGAAGGATCGCTCGCCTCATACCAGCAGGTTGCGCGTGAGGTTAAAGCGGTGAACGCTTCACGGGCAGTAGGGAACGCCGTCGCGCATAATCCGGTGGCATACCTTATCCCATGCCACCGCGTCATCAAAGCGCTGGGCGTGATCGGTTCATATCATTGGGGCGAAGCGCGAAAGCTAGCACTTATCGGCACGGAAGCGGCACGGACGCATACATCGCATTGATTCGCACTGCGGATTGGCTTACAGTAAGAACGATGCCCAAACTCATTGCTCGTATTTCTGTTGCATTCCTCTCTCTCCTCATCCTCGCACTCACCTTTATTCTGCCGCTGCGTTCCATCCGTGCCCATGCTCAGCAGGTGGCGACTACACAAAATCCAAACAGCGCTCAAATCGCCCAGTTGCAACAGGAAATCGCCCAGTTGCAAACGCTCATTGATTTCACTAAACAACAAAAACAGACACTCCAGACGGCTATCAAAGGTCTCAACCTCAACATAGAGGTAATAGGGAAGCATGTAGCGCTTACTCAGGCCCAAATTAATCAAACCACGCAAGAGATCGGCGTACTCTCTGGAAACATCTCGACTACCAATGGAAAAATTTCTTCTGAACAGCAGGGAGTAGCAACCACGCTTAAGCAGCTCAATGAACTGGATGCTGAACCCCTCTCAGTGATGCTGCTCTCCGGTACGTCTCTTTCGGCATTCTTTGGACAGGAAAGCAATCTCGCTGCCGTACGAGATGGGCTGGATACGCAGATCCACAATCTCGGCATTTTGGAAGGAAGCTTACAGACCACTAAGTCTGCGGATGAACAGACGCGCCAGCAGCTCACGACGCTCCATCAAACGCTGGCAAGTCAGGAAGAAAATCTTGCCGCGGCACGCAATGCGAAAACACAACTACTCGCGGAGACAGACAACAAAGAATCTAATTACGAAACATTGCTTACTGAAGCGAAAGCGCAGCTTGCCAGCTTCTCCGCCTTCACCCAGAATGCTGGAGGATCAAAACTGCTCGGCAATCAGACAAGTTGCGACGCGTGGGGATGCTATTACAACCAACGCGATACTGCATGGGGAAGCGACTCACTCAACGGCACAAAGTACGATCTTGCCAGCGATGGCTGTCTTATCACCTCTATGGCCATGGTATTCACGCATTATGGCTACAAAGATGTAACGCCGGTCACTATCAATGCGAATCCGAACAACTTCGCATCCTATTTTCCGGCGTATTTGCTCTATACCATTTACGCTGACGGCGTGAGTGCGACCAGAAGAGTGGCAAGTATCGATCGAACACTCGCCGGAGGCGATCCGGTTATCGTGGGACTGCATGCCTATGGTGGTACTCACTTTGTGGTACTTACGCAAGGAAGCCACGGCAATTATATTATGCGCGATCCTTATGTTGCTGATGGAAAAGATATTCCATTTTCTAGCCATTATTCGCTGCGAGAAATCTATTACGCGGCAAAAGTGATTATCGGTTAACAAAGAAAACGGCCGGGAATATCCGGTCGTTTTTCATGTACCGCATATGTTTAGCGGCGGATGATGGTAATGGTTATTTGGAGAATGTCCATGAGATCCTTTCTGAGATCTTCCATCCGTTGATTCCTGATGAGGTAGTGCTCATTTTTTGAACAGTGGACCACAATGCGTGTGCCGGCAGAAAAGGGGTATATGCCGAGTGAATTATGCCACCGTTCCTGAAGTATGTTTGACCAGTTACCAGGCGCTCTACTGAGGGGTGTTTCCGGAATCCAGGCTTGTATCAAGCGTTCCGCACCCATCGGTTGAATAGTGCCTCGCTCTTCAGGGACGGCACGTTTTTTTGATCGATGCATTGCACAACTCCTGCAATGAAAGGAAAGTGCTCTGCTGCAATAGTACGCTATGCTGCTCGAATAATAAAGAAAGGAGTCATCTCTGCACCTTGTCCTGCAGGATTGTCTCGCAGGACTTCCTGGATAAATGATTCGGATATCGCACGATTCGATTTTCCGAGTGAAAACGCACCGATATAGTTTGCATCTACGATGACTGTATCATAGCCGAACAGGTCGCGTAATTCCCGCGCAACACGATCAGGATGAAGTGGCGCGCGTTTTGCATAGCGGGTATATGGTTCCAGATCCCATGACATAGGACAATCCACTGATTTGGCGAGTTTTCCACTGATGCGGTAGAACATACCTTTAATCCCAAGCGGTTTAGTAAGTGCGGCAACGAAGGCGGCGAACAACACGCGTAAGACCCCCGCTTCTTCTATGAACAGCTGCATGCCCTCCGGAGTGCCATGTCCGTAGCCGCGGAACTCTTTGGTATTTCGTTTGTTGTCGACATGGTCGGAGAGGAATTGTGCGAGCCGTGATGCATGCACCGATGCTATCGGTATGATCCGGTCTTGCACCGTCGCGACGATTTTTTCGCTAATGAAGATGACATCTTTTTGCTGTGCATGCGGCAGCACGTATTCCCGCACGAGATCCGGTAACGTATCCTTGTTGGTGATAAGCCGTGTCTTGATAGGGAGGCGCAGGTAGGCCCGGCCCTGTACCGTGCGCTCGAGCAGTTTTCCCTGATTTGGTTCTAGCATACCTAGCACTATAATACAGATATATGCAGATACGTGTGTGCATGGCAAAAATCCACCGCGCAACCGTCACCCAAGCAGACCTTAATTACGTGGGATCTATTACCATTGACGCGAAGCTCCTGGAAGCCAGCGGTATCCGTCCGTTTCAAATGGTAAACATCACCAATCTTGCAAACGGTGTGCTGTGGCAGACCTATGCTATCGCCGGCAAGTCGGGAGAAATGTGCCTCAATGGTCCTCCGGCTCGACATTTTCAGCCAGGAGATAAAATCATCGTTATTGCCGATGCGTACATTACGCCGGAAGAATTACCCGAGCTTAATCCGACTGTCGTTTTTGTCGATGAACAGAATGCAATTACTGAGATAAAGCGACATAAAGCACTATGACGAGAACTATCGTTTTTGTTTTTCTCATTGCACTGTTAATCTTCTTGGGTATCGTACTCCTTATGCCACATACAACTGTCGCGCCAAGCGCATTGCCGACTCAGCAAATTACCATCGCAACAACCACACTCGCTGTCGAAGTGGCGCATACACCCACCGCTCGCGAGCAAGGTCTCTCTGGCCGTACTGGCTTGCCGGAAGGAAGAGGTATGCTATTCGCATTCGATACGCCAGGGGAGTACGGATTCTGGATGAAGGATATGCAATTTCCGCTTGATATCATTTTTATCGACCAAAATCTCCATGTGATAAACATAGACAGCGATCTGTCACCGGCAACCTATCCGCAGGTTTTTTATCCTCCTACCCCTGCATTGTATGTGCTTGAAGTTCCCGCTGGATTTGCAGCTACGCACGCTATTGTTCCAGGTTCTTCCGTTGTGCTACACTAAGCCCCAGCGCGTTGGACAGCAGCTCCTGCAAGGGAGAGGAAAGTCCGAACACTTGCTGAGATATTTCTCGGATCGGTAGCAGGTAACCCCTGCCATACGCTTCTAGTGGGCGTAAGAGGTGCGAACAGAGACGAGTCTTCGTGGAAACGCGAAGGGTGAAACGGCTAAATCCTTACTTGAGTGCAAGGCCGTGCCCCGCAAGGGGAGTGCCGCTGGAGCCGGGTGGCGACATCCGGCCAAGATAAATTGCTGTCATGTCTGCACTGTCAGACAACAGAATTCGGCTTACAAACGCGCGTACTAGGATATGTGAACGCTCCGCACACCGCGGGGCGTTTGCGTATGCAAAAACACGCTATACTGGATGATAATTACTGTAGTAATCAATGTATTGTGTCTATGCATCCCATAACGCCACTGCAACAACGATTTCTGTCCGGTGCCCGTATGCTCTATGTGATTGGTCTTGTCCTCGCGTTGATACTCATTATTCCCACTTCCTGGTTTCCGTTTCAGGTAGCAAAAATTGCAGCATTGACGACCTGTTTTGCATTGGCGGCGCTTTGCCTCATTGCTGCAGATGGCATGCATCTATGGCGCAGTAAGGCTACGACAATTGCACTTACCATCCTATCGTTGCCGGTCGCCTTTCTTATTTCCTGGTATGGATCTATTGACCGTTCGGTCGGTATGCTGGGGTTGGGAGGACTTGAGATAAGCACGGTCTTCTTTACCGCACTGGCATTCCTTACTCTTCTTGGCGCATCACTTTTATTTCGTTCACAGCGCAGTACCGCTCTTCTATTTAACGCACTGTTCGGCGCGTTCATCCTTGCGGCAATCTTTCAACTGATAGCAGTCATATTTGGCACAAATGCATTGCCGTTTCAGACATTCACTGATCGCTCCGTAAACTTGATCGGCAAATGGAATGATCTCGGGCTGCTTCTGGGTATTCTGGTGTTGTGGAGTGTTATCAAACTTGAATGGACGGCACTGTCCCGGCTGCATCGCATCCTGCTTGTCCTCTTACTTCTTGCTGTCGGTATACTGCTTGATCTTATTCATTTCCCAGTCGTGTGGGCACTGTTGTGCGGTTTCAGCGTACTCTTTATCGCAGCACGATACATACTGCCACATGCCTCACGCTCTATACCATGGTATGCCGGCGCAGTTGCAGTGATTTCTATTCTCTTTTTAGTCTTTGGCACGCCGCTCAATACGAATCTAAGTAAAATATTCCCGGTTACCTCATTGGAAGTGCGTCCGTCATACCAAGCAACCGCGAATATTATCACCGCGGCGCACCCTACTGTCTCACGTGCCCTCATCGGATCGGGTCCCAATACCTTTCGGCAAGAATGGTTCGTCAATCGGCCGGCGGAGGTGAATCTTTCACCGTTCTGGAATCTTGATTTCACCGTTGGCTACTCAACACTGCTCACTCTGTTTGCGGATGCAGGATTGCTCGGAGCTGCGGCGTGGCTGTTGCCGCTATTCCTTACGTTGCTTTCCTTGTTTCGACTTGTTCGCTCATCTACCCATACGGATCTTGAAAAATTAATTGGCACTACCATAGCAGTTGGCGCAGTGTACTTATGGATAGCATCATGGTTCTACGTCTTAAGCCAAGACGTAGTGCTCCTTGCGTTTGTATTGACCGGCGTGCTTATCGGTATGGCGTACGGAGAAACAGTTGCCACGCGACCTGCTTCACGGCTTGCGCTCTCTGGCATGTGGGTGGGCACGCTGCTTTTCTTCATTGCAACGGTCGGCGTAGCATATGCCCCAGACCGGCTCTTTCTGTCAGATGCATATGCAAACCAAGGTCTTGCTGCACTCAGTGCCGGGAATACCCAAAAAGCGCTTGCGGATGCGGCTCGGTCTGCTGCATATCAGCGCACGCCAAGCGCATTTGAACTTGCGGCCCAAGCACATCTTTCCCAGTTGCAAGCTCTTGCCGCTGCATCTTCTACGCAAACGACGGCGCAGCAAAATGCCTTCATTGCTACAGCGCAACAGGCAATCGGGGAAGCAAAGGAAGCAAGTATGCTGGATCCGCAAGACTACCAGCCATATGCGCTTCTTGGACAGATATACAGTTTCCTTGCATCACTGAATGTGCAAGGAGCGTATTCCTTAGCACAGAATACATATGCGTTAGCGGCACAAAAAGATCCGACGAATCCGGAAATACCACTGTTGCAAGCGCAGCTGGCTGGAGCGGCAAATAATATGCAGGAGGTGCAGAACTACTTGCAGCAATCGCTCACCCTCAAACAAAATTTCACAAACGCTATCTTAACATTGGTGCAGCTTGATATTGCGCAAAAAGACATTAAAAATGCCATTGTCGCAGCGCAAGCAGCCGTACAGAGTGCTCCGAGCGTTCCTTCAGTATGGTTTGAATTAGGGTTGCTCTATTACAGTGAAGGGGATACTACCGATGCAATTCAACCGCTTGAACAAGCGGTGAAACTGCAGGGTAATTACGCGAATGCAGAGTATTTCCTTGGTCTTTCGTATTATGCACAAGGCAAGACCGCGCAAGCGATCCAGCTGTTTAGCAATCTTGCCGCTACTAATCCGGATAACCAGGAAGTAGCGCTCATTCTCTCGAACATGCAAGCGGGAAAATCCCCGTTCACTTCAGCTAAGCCGCCCATTTCTACGCCTCCGCAGCGCCGTGCGACTGCTCCGATTTCAGAGTAAGATACGCACATGAGAGTTCCTTTTTTCGGAGCGATTAACCGTGAGGTACGCGGCATGCACCAAGCGGCATATGTGCTTGCCGCACTGGCACTCGGATCCCAACTGTTAGCGCTTTTGCGGGATCGCCTCTTAGCGGCAACATTCGGCGCAAGTCACATTCTTGACCTCTACTATGCAGCATTCCGTATCCCGGATTTTTTGTTTGCGACGATAGCATCGCTGTTATCGCTATATGCGCTGCTACCGGTGCTTTCTCGGCTGGAAGCCAGCCAACCCGGACGCATGATGACTTTTTTGCGGGGAGCGCTTCTTTTCTTTTTCCTCGCAATGGGCGGTATCGCCATTGTGCTCTTTTTTATGACCCCATGGCTTGCTTCGCTCATCGCACCGGGCATTGCCGGCCCTTCGCTCATACTGCTTATGCGCATTCTTTTGCTTCAGCCGATTCTTTTAGGAGCTTCAAATACTATCGCTTCGTTCACACAGTTGCGACACCGGTTCATTCTCTATTCCA
>JAKAIP010000023.1 GCA_021825025.1 bacterium | reverse complement strand
ATCTTGTCCTCGCTCTTGGGACGCGTGCCATCCGCAGTGGGCTATCAGCCAACGCTCGCGGAAGAAATGGGAAGCCTCCAGGAGCGCATTACCTCAACCAAGAAAGGCTCTATTACTTCCGTGCAAGCCATTTATGTGCCTGCGGACGACCTTACTGACCCAGCTCCGGCTACTACCTTTACCCACCTTGATTCCACGATCGTGCTTTCCCGCCAGCTCGCCTCCCTCGGCATCTATCCGGCAATTGATCCGCTCGAATCAAATTCAACTGCACTCGCGCCAGAGATTGTGGGTGAAGAACACTATCAGACCGCATCTGAAACAAAACAAGTACTCCAACGCTACAAAGATCTTCAAGACATCATCGCCATCCTCGGTATTGAAGAGCTCTCTGATGAGGATAAGACACTGGTGTATCGCGCGCGAAAGATTCAACGGTTTCTTTCACAACCGGTTCATGTGGCAGAAGCGTTTACTGATATTCCGGGAGTATATGTGCCGGTTGCAGAAACAGTACGCGCATTCCGGGAGATTCTTGATGGCAAGCACGATGATAAACCAGAAGGCGCCTTCTATATGAAAGGAAGCATTGAAACGGTGCGCAACGAGTAGCTATGCATGTCACCATCGCAACGGTAAATGAAGTGTTGTATGACGGTACCGCTCAGTCTATGACGGTACCGGGAGCGGATGGGGAGATGACCTTGCTTGCAAAACACATGCCGCTCATCACGACCCTCAAAGAGGGGACAATTACACTCCGGAATGGAGACACTAGAGAATTTCCTATCACTGAAGGGATCTTGGAAGTTGGACGAGAGGGCGTCGTTGTGATTTTATAATCTCGTTTGTTTGGGCCCATAGCTCATCTGGTAGAGCGCATCCATGGCATGGATGAGGTGAGGGGTTCGAGCCCCCTTGGGTCCACCGATTCTGAATTTTGATCAGATTTAAATATTAAAGATATGTAACTCACTATCTTATCTGTAAAATAGTGGTATAGTATCGCTAATTGTTCTTTCCTCCGTTGTTTTTATCTTTATAAATCAATAATATATAGTCGTATGTCAAATCTCCACAAAGCAATTTTTATAGCGCTCGGTGTCTTTCTTTTTTGCAGTACTCCGTTTGTTTCTGTACATGCACAAACCGTATTTCCTTCATACGGATGTCCTATGAGTTATTGGAATTCATATAATTGCGGTAACAACTACTACAACAACGGGTATTACAACGGTAATAGCTATTACTATAATAATCCGTACCAGACGTACTACTATTACGATCTTTCATCACCGTATGGATATAGCAACTATCCGTATAACACGACACAGCCGTACTACGGAAACTATAACTACAACTACTACAATAATTACAACAATGGCTACCCGTATTCGTATTACGGCAATTACAACAACTACTACTCATCAAATATTTATGGAGGAGGATACTGGGGCTATTGCTACCAAACAGTAGCGCCAAACTACGGACCGTCATATAAGTATCCGTGCTACTACCCGTACAACACCAACTCCTATTACGGCAACTACAATAACTACTACAACAACGGGTACTATTATCCTGGCTACTAACGTTACTGTAAGACTCCTCGTTCAGTTAGATACGCTTTGACCTGATCTACATCAGAGTCAGGCAGTAAATGACCATCAATATCGAGTGTGGGGGATTTAGATTGTCCCGTTTTTTCTAGCACTTCTTTTTCATATGCCGGATTTTGGAAGATATTCCGTTCATCAAACGGAATGTTCTGCGTGCGTAAAAAATCTTTCACATCTTCCGCCCATCCGCAGTTTGTTTTGGTATAGATAATGATATGCATAGTTGGTCTCTAGTATAGCAAAAGCAGCCCATCAAATACCTTCAATGAGCTGCTTATTCCGGCCGTATGATAAGCCAGCGTTTATAGCTTTCTACGGAAGGAGGGTTACCAATCCATGTTGTAGGAACTGGTTTCCAGGTATGACCCTTGACTTCGTTTACCATGTCTCCTTCCTCTACGATATCGTTATCCTTATGTCGTACCTCTCTTCCTCTGATCGTGTTTGGAGGATCATCTTTATTCCAAGGAGGACCGTTAGGATGTTTATGTGTAGCTAAAGGACCCATGCGCACCTCCTCTGGAGGTTATACTCCTCATCCTTTTATTTCGCAATTTACGGCAGAAAGAGGTATGTATTTATCTGTTATACTTTTTATATGATCTTTGTAGCAGGATTAACTCTTGCTTTTTACCTCATGCAGCAGTTCGGCATGATGCTCGGGTTTGGTGCGGAAATGGTACTTCTTTTTACCTATCTTGCAGGCCGTCGCAAAGGAGTCATTAACGAAACAGAAGATGGCATTGCGCACGGCATCTACCACATTCTTGTTTTCTCCTTATGTTTTATCATTATTTCCGGTGTTGGTATTACCGGCATCCACTTCGCCTCTTTGCAGTTCAGTGTACTAGCATCCCCAGCGTTCGTCATTAAATGGATTCTCATTATCATTGCCGCCGTCTTGGCGTTTCTGCTTCGCGGGTTTCGTATTTGGAATAGTGCGCTGGAAGGAATCTCAGGAGCGAATTGGGGAGCGCTCTTTCTGCTCCATATCTTTGCTCCCATTACGACCTACTTCGTACTGATCAAGCTCTATATTGAATTTGTCGCAGTATTTCTCATCCTGTGGTACCTCGTCATAGTTGTACTACGCCTCAAGCCTGCGGTCATGCAAAAAGTCGCACCGGCTCGCCCGCAAACAACAACAGCAGAGTATATGCTTCCGCAACAATCGTTCTTTTTTCAATTGCAATCATTTTTTACCTCACTTTCTTCTATTCATCTACCTTTTCTGAAGAAATCCGCTCCGCCTGCCGCTACCGTTAAAACAGAACCAGCTACACCGAAGATTCCTACACAACCTCAGCCAATCATTTTTTCTCCGGAGCGAACCACAGAGCTTCCGCCAATTCATGTGATGCCACAATCAGAAGAGGAATTACTGCAACGGAACAGCAGAGAAGGTGATATAAAGGAAGTATGAAGTTCTTTCACGATATCGAACAGAAAAAAATTCTTATCCTGATCGGTCATCCAGACTCCGGCGATACCCTTACCTCGCAACTCGCGCTTCTGTATGAGACTGCGGCAAAAGCTGCCGGTCATGAGGTGCACACATTCCATCTGGCAAAGCTGCAGTTCGACCCTATCCTTCATAAGGGATATAAAGTGATTCAAGCGCTGGAGCCAGATTTGCAAGAAATGGAGCGTCAACTTGCCTGGTGCGACCATTTTGTAGTGTTCTATCCCACCTGGTGGTGCAGCATGCCCGCACTCCTCAAGGGGTTGTTTGACCGCATGTGGCTGCCCGGATTCTGCTTTAACTACTATAAGGAAGGATGGCGCCAGCATCTCCATCTCTGGAAGAAAAAAATGCGAGGAAAAACAGCCCGAGTCATTGTGCTTTCCGGATCCGCGCCATTTTTTATCTGGATGCTCTTCGGCGATTACACCAATGAAATTACCCGAGGCATTTTGTGGTTCGTAGGCTTCAAAGTGCGAGTGACGCGATTCGGCCCCTCTGAAGTTGCACCCGAATGGAAGCGCAATGAGTGGCGCCGCTTTGTTACCCGCCTTGGCAAAATAGGGGAATAACCCTAGTATGCCTTCATGGGACTTTCTATAGGCATTGTCGGGCTTCCCAACGTGGGAAAATCAACGTTGTTTCAGGCACTCACCCGCAAAAATGTGCTCATCGCTAACTATCCGTTTGCTACTATCGATCCATCGGTCGGCGTCGTTCCGGTGCCTGATGAGCGGGTAGATCGTTTGGCAGCATTCAGTAATTCAGAGAAAAAGATTCCGGCGATCGTGGAGTTCGTTGATATCGCAGGACTTGTTAAAGGAGCAAGTGAGGGAGAGGGATTGGGAAACCAGTTTCTCTCTCACATACGAGAAGTAGATGCCATCGCCCATGTTGTGCGTCTCTTTGATGATCCCAATATCACTCATGTAAGCGCGGAAGTGGATCCTATGCAGGATATTGAAACCATTACCTTTGAACTGGTCTTGGCAGATCTTGAGACGGTGCAAAAGCGTTTAGGAACCTTGGAGCGAGAATTGCGCAGAGGAGTCAAAGAAGCGGTGGTAGAAGGAGAAGCGCTCCAAAAAGTACATGTGTTTCTTAAAAGCGGTATTGCGCCACAGCGCAGCAATTTCACTGATGCTGAACTGGCTGCACTCAAAGGTCTTCATCTGCTTACTCTCAAACCAATGCTCTATGTGCTTAATCGGCAAAGCGAAGGGCACAACCTTGATGAAGTGCAGGACGGACGATTTGCTCGTCTCAAAGAATTTTTTGACCATACGCATGCGCAATACGTGTTTGTCGATGCACAGGTAGAAAATGATCTGCGTGATCTACAGTCGGAAGATAAGACGGTATTTCGGCAGGAGTACGGCATGAGCGACGATGGACTCAATACCCTCATTACTGCCAGTTACCGTCTCCTCAATCTCATTTCGTTCTTCACGACCGGTACCGATGAAACTCGCGCTTGGACAATTCAGCAAGGTTCAAGTGCTCCTGAGGCGGGGGCTGCCATCCATTCTGATTTTCGGGATAAATTTATTCGCGCTGAAGTTATCCAATGGGACACACTCCTTGATGCCGGATCATACGCAAAGGCCCGTGAACAAGGGCTCATCCGCACCGAAGGAAAAGAATACCTAGTGAAAGATGGTGATGTGATAGAATTTTTACACAGTTAATACCATGGAAAGCACTTCAGAAAAAATACCAACAACTCCAAAGGATTTCTTTTTGTGGCTCGGCATCATCATTACGCTGTATTGGAGTATTCTCTCTCTTGGACATCTTCTTTTCCTCTATATTACCTATCACTTCGCAAGCGGAATCGATACATTTGATCCGTATCAAAGCGGCATAAGTTTTGACATGGCGTCGATACTGGTGCTCTTTCCGCTCTTTTTGATTCTATCGACTCTGGTATATCAAGATAGAAAAAAAGATGTCACAAAAGATCGTGTGTGGGTGCGCCGTTGGGCAATCTTTTTGACGCTCTTTTTGAGCGGTATTGCCTTGGCAGCTGACCTTATCACTCTCCTCAACACCTTTTTCAACGGGAATGACATCGCCACTGCGTTCCTTTTGAAAGTGGCAGTCGTCTTCCTTCTTTCGGTGGCAGTGTTTTGGTATTTCACTCTGGAGTTGCGTGGTTATTGGTATGCCCGCGGCAAAGCCCTCATGACTACCGGCGGCGTCGCACTGCTCCTGGTCCTAAGCATTATTGGAATCGGCTTTTTAATCGTCGGCTCTCCACAGCATGCGCGCATGGTACGCATGGATGCACAGCGCATTTCAGACCTACAAGCACTGCAGTCAGACATTAATGTGTACTACGCTCAACGACACACTCTTCCAACATCACTCAGTGATCTCGAGAGTATTGGATTTGCGTTGCCTGCTGATCCTTCCACGGGTGCTCAGTACGGATATACCATTACGCAACAAACCGGATTTTCTTTGTGTGCTACGTTTGCCGCTTCCGGTACCTCTCAAGTGCCAGGAGGATTTCTCTCACAAGAGATGTGGAGTCATGGAGCAGGATATACCTGTTTTGCGCGCGCTGCCGGATACTAACGCTCGAGTATGGAACAGTACGATCATAAAAAAATAGAAAAAAAATGGCAGCGCTTCTGGCAAGAAAAGCACACATTTGAAGCAGGCGAGGATCAAAAGAAAGAAAAAAACTACATTCTCATCGAATTTCCATACCCCTCAGGAGACGGACTCCATGTGGGACACGTGCGCTCTTGGACTGCGCTTGATATTGTTGCGCGCAAACGCCGCGCAGAAGGAAAGAACGTGCTCTATCCCATTGGGTGGGATGCGTTCGGACTTCCGACTGAAAATTATGCGATCAAAACAGGGAAAGATCCTCGGATCGTTACCAAAGAAAATACGGATACCTTTCGCCGGCAGATTCAATCTCTCGGTATTTCATTTGATTGGTCCAGAGAAATAAATACCTCTGATCCGGACTACTACCGATGGACGCAGTGGATTTTTTTGCAGCTCTACCGGCAAGGTCTTGCATATAAAGCGAAGACATATATTAACTGGTGCCCAAAAGATAAAATCGGATTAGCAAACGAAGAGGTGATAGACGGCGCATGCGAACGCTGCGGCACACCGGTTGAAAAGCGAGAGAAAGAACAGTGGATGATGGCGATTACGAAGTATGCGCAACGGCTCTATGATGATCTCGATACCGTAGACTATATCCCGCAGGCAAAATTGCAGCAGCGAAACTGGATCGGTCCTTCTCAAGGCGCAGAGATACGATTTCCCATTAAGGACAGTGATCGTTCTATCGCTGTGTTTACCACGAGACCCGATACCCTCTATGGCGCTACGTACGTGGTGCTTGCTCCGGAGTTGCTCTTAGCGGCCCAGCTTGCCGAGCAGGCTGAAAACCGGGATGAGCTGAAGGAATATATTGTGGCAACACAACAAGTCTCTGAAATGGAGCGCACCGCAGAAGGGAAAGAAAAAACGGGCATAGAGATGAAGGGAATACGCGCCATCAATCCTGTAACTAAAAAAGAAATCCCTATTTTTGTTGCCAACTATGTGCTTGGCGGGTATGGCACCGGAGCGGTTATGGGTGTTCCTGCGCATGATCAGCGGGATTATCTCTTTGCAAAGCGATTTCATCTTCCGATACAAACGGTATTAGAACCATTAATCACAAAAAAAGAGGGGGAAGATGCATTACAATCCTCTCTTCCGCTCGTAGAGCGCCGATCTGTCGTGGCGGTCATTAAACACTGGAGCGAAGACAAATATTTGGGAGTCCGTTGGAAACGAACAAATTGGCAAGCGTTTGTGATTGGCGGCATTGAAGCAGGCGAGGATGCCGCAGCGGCCGGCAAGCGAGAAATCAGGGAAGAGACAGGGTATCGCAATGCAACGCCAGTGCGCTCGCTCGGCGGAACGGTGCATGCCCAGTTCTATCAAACACTCAAACAAGAGAACCGGTTTGCCCATTTTGAACCGATGCTCTTTCAGCTCGAGAATGCGGAGCGCGATCCGATAACACCCGAAGAGCAGGCACTCCATGATCTCGTCTGGCTTTCTCCAGAGGAAATGGATGCGTTCATCACCCATCCTGATATGCAGATCATATGGGACCGCGTGAAAGGAAACGAGTGCTACACCGGCGAAGGTATACTCATCCATTCCGGCACATTTGATGGCTTGGAAAGCGAAGTAGCAAAAGAAAAAATCACTGCATCTGTAGACGGTGTGCCGCGGACGGTATTTCGCTTGCGTGATTGGATATTTTCTCGACAGCGCTACTGGGGAGAACCAATTCCGATGATTCAGTGTCCATCATGCGGATGGGTGCCAGTGCCGGAAAGTGAGCTACCAGTTCTGTTGCCGGAAGTGGATCGCTATGAACCAACCGATAGCGGAGAATCGCCACTCGCGGCGATTACTTCATGGGTAGAGACCATGTGTCCCTCCTGTAAGGGTCCGGCAAAACGAGAAACAGATGTGATGCCTAATTGGGCAGGCTCTTCCTGGTACTATTTGCGCTACTGCGATCCGAAAAATACGAAACAGTTTGCTTCAGAAGATAC
>JAKAIP010000022.1 GCA_021825025.1 bacterium | reverse complement strand
TAAAGGGCTTGTTATCGATGCACACGATTACGCGGGGAATGTCTTGCGGGTTTCCGCATTTGAGCATCGACGAGCGCTCCGTCGTCTCACGAGGCCCGTTGACCATGCGGAATGGTTTATGAGTCCGCAGACGGTAAATGCATACTGCAGCTTTGGCCTCAATGACATTGTCTTCCCTGCGGCGATACTCCAGCACCCCTTCTTCGATGTCACCGCTGACGATGCGTTTAATTATGGTGCCATAGGTGCCGTGATCGGGCATGAGATTACGCACGGGTTCGACGATCAGGGGTGTAAGTTCGATGGGAAAGGAAATCGAAAGACCTGGTGGACGCCGACAGACACAAAACGCTTTACCGAGAAAGCGAAGCGTCTCAAGAAAGAATTTGATGGGTATGAAATCGAATCAGGCATACACGTAAACGGCCAATTGACGCTTGGTGAAAATATCGCCGATCTTGGGGGCATTTCAATTGCGTATGACGCGTATCAACTGCGTCTTGCAGAAACGTCTCGGAAAGATATTGACGGATTTACACCCGAGCAACGTTTCTTCCTCGGCTATGCAACCACTGAGCGTGAACAGGAACGGCCAGAATTTAGGAAGACGCAAGTGCTTACTGATCCGCATTCCCCGTCGCGATTCCGCGTGAACGGACCACTCTCAAATCTTCCGGAATTCTACGCGGCATTCGGTGTGCAGAAAGGCGATGCGCTGTATCGCGAGCCAAAAGATAGAGCGAAGATTTGGTAGTAGTTTCTTACGCAAAAAACTCCCGTTCTTTTGCGTGTGCTTCGGCGAGGCGCTTGGTGAGGCGGTGATCAGGGATTCGTTGTTTGGCAATACGGAGCGCTTCTTCGTGATACCAGAGATATTCGGTGAGTGGCTGTGCCCAGCGCTTGAGCAGGGCCTCCCCTTCTTTCTGGAAGGCTTCAATTTTGCTCTCGATGTTATCGATCTTGTCGGCTACCGCGATGAGCACCGCTTCAGTATCGGCACGTTCAAGCTGTGCAAGATACTCCGTCTTGCGCTCTTTCCAGCTGAGAGGCGTGCCGTCTTTTTCTTTTGGTTCACTGACGGACTCTACGAGTATCGCTACTCGTTCGTTAAATACCGTTACAATTTCTTCACGAGTTGTGCCGGTGTCTTCGATAGTGTCGTGCAAAAGTGCTGCGGTGACGACATCATCATGCGCACCATCCTCGGCGACAAGTACGGCTACTGAAAAAAGGTGGGTGATGTACGGAAGTGGTTCTGTTTCGCGGCGCATTTGCCCATGATGCTTGCGTGCAGCGAATTGAATCGCTTTCTTGATCTGGGGCGTATGGTTCATATGGTCAGTATACACCCTACTAAAAAACACGTCCGCCAAGGGTGGCAGACGTGGTATAGGGGCAGTAGTTCTTAGTAACTACTTGCGTTGGTTGCTGATATGGACTGAGGACGGGCCCTGTCGCGGAATGAATTTCACCGCGACTGAGGCATGGTTGTTGACATTGAGTACTTCTGAATACGTCTGAGCGATGTCAGTCATCGTCCCGTGCAGGGGGAAGAGGCTTGGATCCTCCTTGAGAATCCATCGCAGATCGCCGTCCATGGGATAGGCGGCAAGACAATGACCAAACCCCTTGCTGATACCGATGACGTCGTGCGTGCTCAGGTCGCACAGGGCGTTTAAGCGCGACTGCTTCAGTGTCGACATGGTGATCATGGGTACCGTACCCCGCCAGTAGCACGACGCTATCACGCACGGAACAGCATTGCGTTCATCGGTCTCCCGTCGAGAGAGAATGAGGAAACGCCGGAGTGAATCCCGCGGGTCAAAGTCGTTTGCGTATCCGTCAGTAACCGCGTTAGCTGCCTGGCTGCTCCCTACGATGTAGTAGGTGCAGTGATTCTGCGTCACTTCGCTCATGGCGGCATAGCGAGAACCTTCGGCCGCATTGCTTTCGGCGAACACATACCCGGGTTCGGTGTGGGTATACGCACCGTCGCCCTTGTGCATATGCCAGGTCACCTGTACCAAGTACTTACCGGTCTCGTCGAGGCCGACAACAATGCCCTTCCCCGGGTACAAATTTCGACCGGTGCCAAGTAGGTTCGCATCCGCATGCTCTTTGAGCGCGTCCGTGAACACGTGTCTTTCCAATGCTTTCATCGTGATCCCCTTGTATGCAGTTGATTGCCAGGAACAAATAGCCGTTCAGACTTTACACCTTTTGAGAGTGAGCAGCAACGGGTTCGAGCCAACGTATAGGCAGCTCATTGTGTGCGACAAGATACTCGTTTGCACGACTGAAATGCTTGCAGCCAAAAAAGCCCGTATGTGCGGAGAATGGCGAGGGATGCGCCGCTTCGAGCACAAGATGTTTCCGTCGATCGATGTGTGCCCCCTTCGCTTTCGCGTACTTCCCCCACAGCATAAAGACGAGATGCTCGCGCTCCTCCGAAAGAGCCCGCACCACCGCATCGGTGAACTTTTCCCACCCATGTGCTTGATGTGAGCCCGGTGCGTGTGCGCGAACAGTAAGTGTCGCGTTTAGTAGCAGTACCCCTTGCTTCGCCCAGTGAGTTAGGTTGCCGTCTTTGGGTGGCTGCGCCTCTCCCCCAAGATCTGTTTGGATTTCTTTAAAAATGTTTTGCAGCGAAGGTGGGATTCTCGTGGTGTCTTCGACGGCGAAGGCGAGGCCATTGGCCTGGTGCTCGCCGTGGTACGGATCTTGTCCAAGAATCACCACTTTCACTTTTTCAAACGGACAGAGATCGAAAGCTCGAAAAATATTTTTCGGGTGCGGATATATTGTGGCTGTACGATACTCTTCTTTTACAAAGGTAGTGAGTGCTGAAAAATACGGAGCAGCAAACTCCTTTGCGAGATGTGTCTGCCAGGAGGGATCTATGGATACGTGCATGGGGTTATGCAAGTGCTCCTTCTTCTTGCAGAAGTTTCCGTTTGCGCTCTTCGCCGCGATTATATGCCCCGAGCGTACCATCCGCACGGATAACACGATGGCAGGGCACGCTCGGATCGTAATTCTTTTTCAAAATGGTGCCGACGGCGCGCGCTGCTCCAGGGTGGCCGACAGCACGGGCTACCTCGCCGTAACTGCGTGTTTCTCCTCTCGGTATGCGTCGTACCGCGTCCCGTACTCGATCGGCAAATGAATTCGTAGACATATCATTTTTGTTTCTTCGTGTGCGCGTGATGCAACGCGAGGAGTTTTTTCCCAGCATGCTCTCGGTACGGACAGTATTCACATCGTGATCCTACGTTCGGGATGGTGTCAGAGACAAGACAGGCTTTCAGCTCTTTCAGTGTCTCGGGAATCCACGAGTCATCCCCTTCGTACGGCAAAATGGTGATGTCGAATTCGAGCTTCCCATCGAAGGCCTCCTTATCATTTCGTCCGTTCGCATATACAAAGTACGCGATGGGTGAGACGGGGAAGCCATTTTTGCGGAACAGCCATTGGTATACTTCGACCTGGCGCTTGTACTGAATCTTCCACTCATCATCGAGGGTCACCTCCTCCTTTCCCGCAGTGGCTTTGTAATCAACAATAAAGAGTTCCCCTGCGGGGTTGACCCACACGTCATCGATGCCGCCTCGTACGATAAGATTGTTTTCAGTATCGTGATACGAAATGCCGCGCTTGAACGCGTCACGCCATTCTTCGAGCTTCTCGTGAGCATACGGGATAGCGTCGATACCGTACTGTTGCATAAGCGGATGCGCTTCGCCGCGCGCACGGCGAATATCGAATTCTTTTTTAAAAAGCTCATCAACTGCATTATTGAGCGTAAACGCGGGTGTATCAGGGCGACCGATGCCATAGCGCGCTTCAAGCCAGTAGCAGCGCGGACATTCGACAAACCGATCGATTTTCGAGCGTGAGATGGTGTACGGTTCCTTTGAGGACGGATCAAATCGCCCTTTCTCCCATTTCAGTTTGTAACCAGCAAATGCCATATTTAGTTTGTTGTTGAGAAGTACGCGATAACCGGCGCACCAGTCGCGAAGTCTATGTAGACGCTATTCGTTGCGGGATCGAATTTGCCATTGTTATCATCTCGATATAGTTCGACGGCATAGGAGAGATTGGGTTCTGTTGCGCGAAGCAGCTGCACAGTCACCGCACTGCGTGGACCACTGACTCGTACCGCGCCCAGGACATTCCCAAGAGTCGTTCCACTCATTTCGCGCACGGCGACCCACACCCCCGGTTGCGGTACCGTGACCGATTCGACAAGCACGGTCGTGCCGGCAGGCTGGTTTGTAATAGATACCGCGCCGCTTTCGGGAACTGATTGCACTTGCGTACTCGAGGCCGAAGACGGAGGAGGCACCAAGAAGAAGTCCGAGCTACTCCGGAGGGCGCCGATACATAAGGCTCCGAGCATAAAACCTGCAACAAAGATAGGGAAATTTTTCATACGGTAGTGTGTTCGTGCCCCGCATCAGGAAGCGAGAGTAGTCCTTCTGCTTCGGCAAGAAGTTCACCGACTCTCTCAGGAGAAAGGTGAAGGACATCAAGTCGCCGCTTATCGCGGAGCACTTCATCGACGGCGATAGTGCCAGCGGCAATGAGGAGATTTTTTTCAGCACGCGAGAGACCGGTGAGTGAGGTAATGGGATACACTCGGGCACGACTCATTCGCATAAAGAGGGTGTCGTGGAGGGGGTACCCCCACCCAAGGAGTTCGACGCCGGCACATTCGGCATACGCAATTGCCTCAGAAGTAAACTTCGTGTTCGTGATTAAAATGCCCCGATCGATGGGGCACGCACGGACTTTCGGGTCACAGGAGAAAATATCATCAAAGCGACTTTTCACATAGAGAGCGGTTTTTAAATCGCTCTTATAGTTGGGGTCATTATGATACTTGAGTTCGGCAGCGAGGAAGGTGTTTTGTCCGGGATGCGAGGCGTAGAAGTCGACTTCGTGGGTCACACACTTCCCGCGTATCATTTTCCGCGTTTCAACACTCCATCCTTCTGCGCGGTACAGGTGAGAAATAAAATCTTCAAACGGATGGCCGGTGGGACCGAGCTCAAAGAGTGCTCCTCGAAGACGATAGCGTGCCGCAACCGGTCGCGCCTCTTTCCTCAAGAGAGAGAATGCTCGCGCATATATTTCCCTCGACGACGTTCCTGGGGCAACTGTCTCAGTGATGAGCGCAGCGATACGTTCAGCCGTATAGGCTCCAGCTCCCGCGCGACGTAGTGACAGCACCAAGCGAGTGGGATCAAAACTTTCCTTCGATCCATCGGCTTTCACTATGACGGGAAGCGGGGTCATAGGCTGGTTGTTGAGGCAGTCTCGCCATTTACCGTCACGACGAGCGGAAGCTGGGCTGGGGCGGAGAGAGTTGTCGAGAAAGGTACTATCGTCTTCTGTTGCAAACAGATACCCGTGTCTTCTGGTGCAGTAATGGCCACAAGTATCGTTTGCGTTGTCGACGCAGTGCCGGTGAGCGAGGCGGCGGCACTTACTTCGGTACAAGGAGTTGCTACCGTGATCGAACCGCTTATCGTATGTACTCCCCTTCTGTAGACATCCTGAACGGAAACGACGGGTTGCGACGTTGGTGCGGTAGGTAGCGCGGCATTCTCGACGGGAATATCCTTCGTGTGTGGCACCGAGAAGATAAAATCAGCAACAATAAGAATGGCGAGGATGGACGCGACAATCCAAAGACGAGTATGTCTCATGCGACTATAATACCACCACCGACAAGCTCGTCACCGTGCGAGAAGACAATGGATTGCCCGGGGGTAGGTAGCTCTGGGAGAGGGGTGGAGCTTACAAAACAGTCGTGTGCAACAGAACCCAGTAGTCGCGGGCCGCGGTACCGATACTGAGCAGAGGTTATTCGAGAAGCGTCTGTAATCCAATTTGCGTCAGTAAACCGAATAGTTTGCGAAGGCCGCTGTTCTTGGGGTACTCGTGACTTCCCTACGGTCAGTTGGTTCTTCGCTATGTTTTTTGCGAGAACAAACCACGGGCCTTTTGGCACCGACAAGCTTGAACCTTCGGGAGGCTGGAGAGCGATTCGTTCGCCAAGAGTATGGAGGAGCACCCCCGTGTGTTCACCGATAACAGCTCCGTGTTCGTCGTACGCCAGTCCCCGGTTCTCACCGAGTTCACTGCGGAGGAATTCTTCGACAGAAATATTGCCGAGGAAACAGACTCCTTGGCTATCTCGCTTCTCAGCAACGGGCAATCGGAAGCGTCGCGCGAGTGTTCGCACGGCGCTTTTCTCCATCTTTCCGACGGGGAAAATAGTTTCCGCGAGGACTTCTTTCGGGACGGCCCAGAGAAAATAACTTTGATCTTTCTCTCCGGCTCGATAATGACCAGTTGCAATAGCGTCGGCGCCGCGTCCCTTGGCATACCGGTAAAAGACACCAAATTTCACCTCACGATTACACATCACGTCGGGGTTCGGGGTTCGTCCCGCCGCGTACTCCGCGATGAGGTACTCAATGACCCCCTTTTTATACTCGACACTCGCATCGAGTGTCTCAAAAGGAATGTGGAGTCGAGCCGCAACGCGCATGGCGTCACGGCGCTCTTCTGCCCAGGTGCAAGGCATACCGGGTGGATACCACCCCTTAATGTACACGCCGGTCACCTCTGCGCCGGCGCTCTGTAGTAGGGCTGCGGATACCGCAGAATCAACGCCCCCCGACAGACCGACATATATCTTCTTTCCTCGTACAGGCATACGTACAGGCATTCTACTGTAAGTACTTTTTTTGGTTAGCTTGATGGGCAGCATAGGTTGTGGCGTAGTACATATGTCCATCTTTGCCGGTCAGGTAGTAGAGGTAGGCTGTCTGTGTCGGTTGCAATACCGCCTCGATAGAATCGAGGCCTGGATTATCGATAGGGCCCGGCGGAAGCCCGGTGTGGAGGTAGGTGTTGTAGGGCGAATTAACTTTCAGATCAGCAAAGGTTGGCGAATAAGTATCACGATTAAAAATATACCCAAAAACCGCGTCAACCTGGAGCGGCATACCGAGTCGCAAGCGATTGAGGAGAATGCCAGCAATCATCTTCCGGTCGACAGTTGTCCGGGCCTCTTTTTCAACAAGTGACGCAAGAGTGACAATATCGGCAAGCGAACGACCTGAGGCACTAATCTCACCGGAGAGTCCTGCGATCTTCGTGTCGAAATTTGAACGGAGTGCCGCAACAATAGCTGTCGCATCGGCTGAAGGTTCGAAAAAATAAGTGTCCGGGAAGAGATATCCTTCTTGTCCCTGGGCTGCGGTAAGGAACGCTGCTGCAGGCAAGGCAGGGAACGTTTCGGCAATGTGTGCTGCCATCTCCCGTACGGTAGCCCCTTCGACGAACGTGATCCGTATCGGTGGTAGGCCGTAGTCACCCGTAGTTAAACGGTGCGCGATAACGAAAATGTTTTGAGGCGTAGCGAATCGATATACACCAGTTTGTACGAGCGTACTCTCTCCCGAAAGACGAATGAGTGCCCGGAGGAGCGAGGGATGAGAAATGATATGGGCGTCAGCAAGTTCTTGCGTTGCTTCTGCCACTGACGTACCCGGTATGATACGCACGATAGTCCCCGCAGAAAAGTTCATAGGCGCAGCACAGGCATACCAGTACACCCCAGCAAGAATAAAGAGAAGGAGCAGGATACTCCCCACTCGATTGTGGGCGAAAATGCGCACCCACCTCGACCGAACCATCGCGAGATAGCGGAGAAAAGAGTCCATAGTTTCTATATCGGCAGATTTGCAGGTGCTTCGCCAGTTG
>JAKAIP010000021.1 GCA_021825025.1 bacterium | reverse complement strand
TCACCGAGCTGTGCTCCGAGACAGTTCCCCAGTCGTTACACTATTCGTGCGCGTCTGAACTTACCAGACAAGGAATTTCGCTACCTTAGGACGATTATAGTTATCGCCGACATTCACCAGGGCTTACATAACGTCAGCATGCCATACTTGCGTACAGCACACCGGCCATGTTTGACCTTCTGGCATTGGTCAAGTGTCACCCCCTATACATCCTCTTACGAGTTCGCAGGGAGCTGTGTTTTTGGTAAACAGTCGCCAGGGATACTTTCGCTGCGGCCCTCTTGCGAGGGCAAGCCTTATTCCGAAGGTACGGCTGCTTTTTTGCCGAGTTCCTTGGAGCACACTCACTCGTTCGCCTTGCTCTACTCGAGCTGATCACCTGTGTCGGTTTGCGGTACGGTCGTACAGATACTGAAGCATAGAAGCTTTTCTTGGAAGGCTCTTCTTGTTCGTCGCACAGCACCGAAGCGCTGCACTGCCTTGCTGTGCACGATAGTCACCATTGAAAGTAGCATGCCGGATTTGCCTAACATGCCTATCTCGCACCACAAACGTCAATCCAATAAGACGCGAACAATTATTTCCTCCGTCACTCCATAGCATATCTGCCGGTCACGGAATATTAACCGTGTGTCCATCACCTCCGACTTTCGTCATCGGCTTAGGCCCGACTAACCCTTGGTTGATCACCATTGCCAAGGAAACCTTGATCTTTCGGCGTGCGGGGATCTCACCCGCATTGCGGTTACTTGTGCCTGCATTCTCACTTCCCAACGCTCCACTATGGCTCACGCCTTTAGCTTCATTGCAATGGGAACGCTCTCTTACCGCTTGGAAATTCCGAAAAACTTCCAAGCCCTCAGTTTCGGTACTACGTTTAAGCCCCGATTATCTTCGGCGCAGAATCTCTCGATGAGTGAGCTGTTACGCTTTCTTTCAATGATGGCTGCTTCTAAGCCAACATCCTCATTGTCTAAGAAACTCCACCTCCTTGTGATGCACTGAACGTAGATTTTGGGACCTTAACTTGAGATCCGGACTCTTCTCCTTTTGTACGGTGGAGCTTAGCCCCCACGTACTAACTGCCGTAGAACATGTTCGGTATTCGGAGTTTGATAGGACAAGCGAGATTGCTCCCTGTCTTGTCCTTCCAGTGCTCTACCCCCAAACATTAATCACTACGACGCCAGCCCAAAAGCTGTTTCAGAGAGAACCAGCTATTACAAAGTTCGATTAGCTTTTCACTCCTTACCACAGGTCATCCGATAGTTTTGAACGGCTAACCGGTTCGGGCCTCCGTGTACCTTTCGGTACACTTCACCCTGCCCATGGCAAGCTCACCTGGCTTCGGGTCTTATGCGTACTACTAACGCGCTATTCACACTCGGTTTCCCTACGACTCCACACTCTCGTGCTTAGTCATGCGCAGCACACATAAACTCGCAGGCTCATTCTTCAATAGGCACGCCGTCGAGGAGTTACCCCCTCTTCGACTCGTTGTAGACATATGGTTTCAGTTCTTTTTCACTCCCCTCACCGGGGTGTTTTTCACCTTTCCCTCACGGTACTAGTTCACTATCGGTATTTGAAAGTATGTAGCCTTACCGGTTAGTTCCGGCAGATTCACTCAAGCTATTCATGTCTTGAGCTACTCAAGGACAATTAAAAAGTTGTTTCGATTTCGCCTACAGGACTTTCACCTTCTGGGGTGCTGCTTTCCAGCAGTTTCGGCTATCTAACAATTTGTAACTTTTTGTTCCTCGAAGGAACGATAATTGCCTTACAACCCCGAGAGCCACCCGAACCGCTCGATTATCTCCAGCGGTTTGGGCAACTCTGCAGTTTGGGCTCATTCGTGTTCGCTCGCCGCTACTAACGAAGTACCTATTGGTCTCTTTTCCTCTCGGTACTGAGATGTTTCACTTCCCGAGGTATGCTCCCTGACTTACGCCAAGGTACGAAAGATTTCTCTCTCGTGAGTTTCCTCATTCGGACATCTCCGGATCATAGGTTGCTTAGCACCTCCCCGAAGCGTATCGCCGCCACGCCGCGTCCTTCATCGCCTTTCAAATCCAAGGCATCCACCATACGCCCTTAATGTTTCTCTCTCATTTGCAGAGAAAGAAGCTTAAGAACCGCAATAATTTGTTGTTGTGTATGTTTTCTTACCTACCCATTTCCATACCCCGCAAGACCCACCTGAGCAAGATATGTAATGGCATGTAATTTTCAAAGGACGGGGTGCTGTTAGAAATGAAAAAGCCGCTTCGTTTGCAGAAGCGGCGCTTCAGTAAGCATGATGCTTACCGTCTCCGCTTCGTTGGCTTCTTCGTAAGTAACATACCCTGTGACAGAGAGTATACGGGAGTGCACAGGTCGTGTCAAATTCACCTCTCTATCCCATACAAAATGCCCCGCTAGCGGGGCATTTTGATACCTATCGTTTTCAATGATTACTCTTTGCCGTGAAGCATTTCTTTGCGTACGCGTTCAATGGCGCGTCCTGCAGCATCTTGCCCTCCCAGTCCGAATGCCAGACCGAAAGCAAGGGATACTGCTACGACGAGTCCAGTGAAGATCGTCTGGATGAATGGTGTCACACCCAACTGATCAAGTGCGGCAAGAATGGCAAAAATCCAAATTGCCCAGCGTGTTACTGCACCGGCAACACCTGCAGAAGTGACTCCTGCAGCACGTGCTGATCCAGTGACCACATTCTGCATAACCTCAGCAACCACCGCAGCAAGCAGAATAATGAGTACTGCAATAATGACGTGTGGAAGATACGAGAGCACCACGGTTTGCAGGAAGACGTTCACATCGGTAAGTCCAAGCACTTGCAGTGATGCAATCAAGAACACTGCGATGATGAACCATTTCACCAAACCGCCCAAGAATGCACCGGAATCAAGATGGTATCCTGCTTGTCGCACGACACCCTCTACACCCGCAGCGCGGAGCGCTTGATCTACTTTGATGGCGCGGATTGCTTGTGCAATTGCCCATCCTACCCACACACCGATAAACCATCCGATGACGAAGATGATGATCGCCAACACCAGGCTTGGAAGGAAACTAATAATGCCGTAAAACAGCGAATAAAAGGATTGCTGCAATACGTTCATCCATGTCTGAAGAATCATATGGAAATAACAATTACGTTAATAGTTAATGAATAATCTACTCTTTTATTGTAACAACACGAACACTACTTTTGGCTAGTAGGTGGGGATAATAAAGTCCTTATTTTGAGCCTTTACTTTAATCCTACGTTTAACTTATCGAGCACAATCCGATGAGGGTAATCAATTACATCGCGTACGAGCCGATCATTCATATTAAGACGATACAGGAAATTATCAGTCGGGAGCATGGAAAAGCGAAGTTCTCTGCCCAATTCTGCTTCCAGTCTTTTTACCCGATCACGTAACTTTCGTTCCTTTAATTTATCGCCTACGACAAGGAGATCAATAACGCCGTTCCAGTCTCCAAGAAAAATTCCTGACAAAGCAACAAATTTTACTACTCCCAATCCGCGAATAGAAGTAAGAATGGTTTCTCCTCTCGTTGGCGCGCTGAGTAAGAGATGCTGCAGAGCTTCCGTGTATTGAAAATCAGGAGCGAGTGTGTAGCGAATCCCCTTCCCTCGTGCACTGCGCGTGATAAGTCCTACGGATGCAAAGGTTTGTACCTCACGGCGCGCTTCAAGCGCAGGAACGCGAGAGCGTGCCGCTAATTCGGGAAGGGTGAACGATTGACGAGCATTAAAGAGAAAAAGTCGAAGCAGCTTTACTCGTGCCGGACTGCCAAACAGTTTCGAAAGCGGATCAGTCATACGTCAAGATGGATACGGCCATTCTATAACCTTTACCCGTGCATGCAAGCATATAAAAATACCCGCCTTGAGCGGGTATTTTTATATGAAACAGAAATATTATTTCAACTCCACCTTTCCTCCAGCAGCTTCGACTGCCGCTTTCAGTTTTTCTGCATCTTCCTTTTTCATTCCGTCTTTGAGGAGAGTCGGTGCTGCATCTACCAAATCCTTTGCCTCTTTGAGACCGAGACCGAGCGCATCTTTCACCGCTTTGATCACTTGCACTTTCTGCGCGCCGGCATCAGTAAGATGCACATTGAATGCAGTCTTTTCTTCCTCAGCTGCCGCTGCAGATGCTGCAGGAGCTGCTGCGACTGCTGCCGCCGACACACCGAAGTGTGCTTCGAGCGCTTTCACTAATTCGTGGAGTTCCAATACAGAAAGTTTTTCTACTTTCTCTACCAAATCTTTGAATTTCTCAGGAACTTTCGTTTCTTCTGTGACTGTTGTTTCTTCTGCCATAGATATGTCATTACTGCTTCTGTGCGATTTGATCGAGCACTACTGCCAATCGCTGAAGCGGACTGTTAATCAATTGTACGAACTGCGCACGTAGTATCTGCATACCCGGGATTGCCGCAATGGAAGTAATTTCATCTTTAGTGATGTACTTTCCTCCAAATACGCCTCCGGCGAACGCCAGCTGTTCTGGATACTTCTTCACAAACACCGCAAACTCGCGTGCCGGTGCAAGTTCATCTTCACCGTACACCAAGCTGATTTCCCCATTCAATTCAGGTATATCGCCTGCGAATGTGTCACCGAATCCGCGCCGCACGAGATTTTTCTTTGCGACCGTGTATCCGATTCCCTGGGCACGCAATGCCTGGCGGAGTTCGTTCTGCTGGTTTACCGGCAGCTTTTTGAAGTTTGCGAAAACAATGGTTTTTGCAGTCTGTGCAATACCATGTACTTTTTCTACTACTTCTGTTTTTTTCTCTTTTGTAATTGCCATAGTACGTGTTGGGTAATAAAAATACCCTCTTGATTGAAGGCTTTCGACACCCATCCAACGATTGGAGAGATTTCGACCTCGGTAGGTGCGTAACGCATTAGACTCGTGATGAGTACCTACTGTCTTAAGCCTATGCACCAAACGTTACTGTACGGCAGTGGTATTGTCAACGGATGGTACTGATCGCTGCTTTACAGCGTATCCGGCCGCGATAAGTACACCAAGCGCAATGATGATGATGGCAAGGAACCCAAAGAAGAAACGGATGAAGGTTTTGGTAAAAAATCTATTCATGCCTACTGCCCGCTTTGCAGCTGCGACTGCAGCTGGAGCAAGGTTGCATTTCCCGGATTTGCCTTCAATCCTTGTGCGAGGATAGCTGCCGCAGCTGTCGGATTATTCTCTTTGTAGCGGTACAACATATAGAGATTGTTATAGAGATCTATGTTGGATGGGTTCAGCTTTATTGCCGCCAAATAATTAGTTTCCGCCTTCGGATAATCGATAAGGAAGTTTGTGTATAGATCACCTAGATCAGCAAAAGCTATGTAATTTGAAGGAAGAGCTTGTGTAAGATATGTCCAAACATTTGCTGCGGCAACATAATCCCCGGCCTCCTTATAGTCTATAGCGAGTTGAAGCCAGTTCTGTGTATTTGAGGGGTTGGTTTTAAGTTGGGCCCTTAATTGAGCAATTTGCGTTTGTAGTTGAGTAACAATATCTGTTGATAGAGTAGAAGAATAGGTTACTTGTTGTGTAAGGCTTGGAAGGGTTACATTTTGAAGTATGTGCACCGTCGCTCCTGCTGGAAGGCCAGTGATGGATATTCCATTACCTAATGCAGTGGACGAGGATACATTTCCAGGCATTTGCGTTTCCGTCTTTTGTTGAGTTTCAAGTTTGTGTCTTAAAAATAACCCCCCAATAGCTACGAGCAGTAGTATGATCCAAAAACTGAGCCATGAGTATTGTTTATAATGCATGTTTCCATTGTATCGTGGTCCATATTTCAAGGCAAAAATTTTTATTTCCCCACAACGCAAAAACCCCTCCAATTGGAGGGGTTTTTGTTTCCTTCTAACTAAGCTTGATTGATCTTAGGAGATCGAACCAGAGGGTTAGTTAGTTCGGTTTTGAGTAATACCAACCGATGGAAGACCTGCTACGCCATAACCGTTTGTCCAGTCGCTAACCGTCGTAGCTGTAGTAGTGGTTGCGTTTGGTGACCAGACGAAGTTACTGCCATTCACTTGAGATACAGTTCCCATGTTACCGGACGTAAGACCAGTTGGGTATGCTGCATCACCATTGAGTGTCGTGCTGACGTTATAGGTCGTACCAGAGCCCGCGACAGTACCTACGAGTGAGAAGTAGTAGGTGCCACCTGCTGGAATTTCAAGTGGTCCTGTACCGTTATTTACCACAACGGTAACTTTCTGAGATCCGGTTGTGCCAAGTACTGAGAGTGCAGAGCTGTTAAGCACACCGCTTGCAAATCCAGGAACTGGTTGAGAGTACCCAGAATCAGTGTAAGCGTAAAGATTTACGTTAGACACTGTTGCAGAAGTGGTTGCTACTCCGAATACGAGCTGGTTGATACCAATAGGATTCTGAGAACCAGCAGAGATGCTGAAGCGGATAAGGTGACCATCAGAGACACCGTTTGAGGTCAGTCCAGAGCCAAGTGCGACTGTTGGAACTGAGTGGAATACACGAACTCCTGAAGAAGCAGTGGTTCCTGTGCTGTAGATGGTTGTACCTGAGTTTGCACCAACACCCTGTGCATCCTTAAGGTCGACTGCAACAAGGTCACCCTCTGTTGCTGGCTGGAATGAACCAACCGCAGCAATATCACCCTTCACAAGGATCTGCGCATCCTGATTGTTTGGAAGCTGAACCACTGTAGAGAGCGTTGAAGTTGCTACCGTCGAACCGCTTGGGAATTGCATAGTACCAAGCAATGTACCTGGTGCTACTGCTGCTCCGCCAGTCGTGTACACATTATTTCCTGCGTACAAGTACACATTGCTGAGATCAGCTGCAGAAGATGAAGCGGTTGCAGTTGTGAGAGACAATGCAATCTTCTGAAGATTGACCGGCTCGTTTGCTGCGTGAAGCTTAATCACATTAAGAAGTGCACCAGTTGTACCACCTGCAACGAGCGTGTAGGACGGTGAAGATGGGTCAATAGATGCTGCAAGCGTTGCGCCAGAAGAGATGGTCATAGTAGGAGCAGTACCTACACCCGTAAAGGTTGGGGTTACTGAGCTACCAGATACTGAACCGCTCACTGACCAATCACCTGCCGTGCTGTCTACACCCCACTGGTAGGTACCAGTAGCGGATGAAGAAACACTACACTGGAGATTAAGGCTGAGGATCGTTCCTTTCGGAATAACAAGCGAGTTATCGAGGCTGAAGTTTGTCTTTCCGCCTGATGTCGTGTTGATGTTTGAACCATTGATTACACGAGTACCAGTATTCAATGCAGTAGATCCGTTATAGATCTGACAAGCACTGAGATTAAGCTGTCCGTTTGTACCGCTGAAGGTAAGATCGAGCGGTATTGAAGAAAGACGGATGTCTTCTCCAGATTGTGAAGCATCAAGAGAAACAGTAGCGAATACTACATTGCTTCCTCCAGCAACCACATTCTGTGAGACTGGAGTCGTGCCGTTAGTAGCATTAAGCGTTGCCGCTTGTACCGTCATCGTGTTCATGGTGACAGTATTGCTTGGCAAGCTAATAGTGTTTCCTGTGGTATTTCCAGTCACACTGCTCCAATCAGTTGATGGAGTAGTTGAAGCCTGGATCGTAACACCACCAGCAGTTCCACTCGGCACTTCACCTTGCAGGGTGTACGTTGCCGCACCTGTTGGGAAGTTGATTGCTCCGGTGAAGGTTACAGACTCATCGGTGCAGGAGGTAGCACCGGCATTACAGGTCGCATTGTATGGACCAGCAATAACGCTGCCGTTCTGATTCACCAACGAAACGTTCGT
>JAKAIP010000020.1 GCA_021825025.1 bacterium | reverse complement strand
ACATAGTGCTGCGAGATGAAGATATCTCGGAGGTCGTACATGGAATCGTTTACACGCTGAAAAAAATCGCTGTATTCAGGAAGTCGCTCGCTTATCTCACGATTGATTCGTGTCTCGTACGGTTTGTACCAAGAGACAGTAGTACCGCCGATGATGTGTTCTTTCAGCAGTCTCGCGATAGGTTCTGAAGGATCAGAGAGTTCGGTGTGGAGGTATTCAACGTGTTCAAGCACGGCGTTTGGTTCGTGCAAGACGTGCAGGGAGAACTGGAATGGGATATGCATATAGGGGCGGTATCCGTTAAAGACTGGGATAGCGGGGCCATATGCTTCGTAGTCGAGGAAGTAGAGCGGGAAAACGAGCTTGTTGAGTTCTCCGGCAATCACGTCTGTATCGATCATCGGATTACCAAGGCGGTGTGCGAGTACCTGCACCTTCTGCTTATCTGTCAGTCCAAACGCGTCTGGATCCTCGATGTCATCAAGACTAAGTACATGCTGATCCATGAAGTTCTCAAGTTTCTTCTTGCTGACATAGGCGATGTCATGCACTGAATACTCTGGAATATGAGGATTTGAATGTGAGAAGGTTGTGCAGTGATTTCTGCGCGAGGTGTACACACAATCACAGCCGCCCGCCGGTTCTTTTTCTTGGTTGAGATAATATCGTGCGGTTTCCATCTTCTCTTCAACTTCGGGGAGGCGGCCGGTTACTTCCTCGGTGACGTCTTCAATGACGAAAAGGGCTTGGATATCGAGATCGCCAGCGCGGACATAGTCCTTGTTCAGCCGCATGTGAAGATACTTGCCTATAGGCACACCGGCGCGTCGTAGGACCGAGGCCTGAAACGCTATATCGACAATGTGATCGCGCTCCTTGCTGCCTTCTTTTATCGAGTTCGTCGCCTTGATTTCGCAGAGATTCCAACAATCATGCTCCTTGTCGTAAATGAGAACGTCGTTGCGGGCAATGAAGCCGTCTTGAATGAAAGTCGCCTGGAATATGGCCGGGACTTTCTCTGCCATAAGCCGCACCGTCTCAGCTACGGCTCGCTCACCGCTTTCTCCCACGAGAACGCCTCCGGGGAACCGCCCACGCGCGACCGACTCAACTTCGTTACCTTGTTCAACGAGGTGGAGTTCGTATTCTGACAACTTGTACTTCTCGAGGAGTTCCGGCTTATGGAGTTTCAACCAGATGTTCTTCGGGCAAAAGAGAAACTCCTGAAAGGTCGTCTTCGAGATCAGCATGGTTTTGTCCCTATAGCGTGCTCTCGTATGATGCCTTTACGAGACTGAAGACATACTCTACATCGCTCTCCGGCGTGAACTTAACCATGCCGTGATACCCCCAGCCGTTGCTGGTGATATCTCGGACAGCGCCTTTAGTGTCGATGTCGTATTTTGGATCTCGTAGAAGTAGCTGTATCCAGGTGGGGCGGAATTCGAATCTGGCAAAGCTCTTGGTCGTGCGGTATGTAATACCGCTCCGTTGATTATCTTTCTCAATGGCGGACGGCAATTCGAAGATCATTTCTCGAAGTTCATTGAACTTTTCCTGCATCTCGGGTGAGGTTATGGCGAGGTGATCCTGGAACGTCATATCTTTCACTTCTTTCGCTTCCTCCGCTGTCTCGGGCTGCTCGGTCATGCGTACCTCAGGATTTACACCTGCGGGAGTGTACACGTTCTCGATCTGCAGGATATCGGGCGTGTAGTAGTGATAGGTTTTAAGCTCGACATTCTTCTCACGTTGAACAGCGCCGAGTACATAACGGCTGAATCCTTGGGCGATGAGAATGACGCGTGGCTGATCCCAGTTCACCTCTGTTTCTGCGCCGAGTTTGTTCTTAACGAGCAAGTTGAAATGCGGCTTATTGTTCAGAAGCCAATCGAAGTAGAAGAGGCCCTGAGCGAGCACTTCCTCATTCTGTCGCCACTTGTATTCGATGATCACCGGGCAGTCGTTCTCGTCGAGACCGATAGTATCCATGCGCCCGTTTGTCGTTGGGTACTCTTTAGCCAAGAAACGAACGCCGAGAATCCCCTCGAGATTATCTGCAAAAAGATCCCTTAGCTGGGCCTCATTGCCGAAGCCGTCTTCTTTGAGGGGGACCTGTATCGCCTTGTCTTTGGTAATTCGGAAAATGGCCATATGTAAGCCAGTATACTCGCTTATGCTTGAATATGCCTCTACGAGCTAAGACAAGCATCGACAGCCGTTCTCAGGCCCGCAAAACTCACGGGTGTGAGGCCATGCCGTTCAATCTTAGTTAGCGATATGTCGTTCTTATTCCCTGTGATCTCACGAACTTGATCCCGAGTGAGAACGTAAAAACACCATTGCTGCAGATTGGTTGCATCAAGGGTGTCGTAATCGGTATGTGTGAGAAGCGCAAGAACATACACGTCGGCCGGGTACGCGATGACGCCATCTGGATCGAGGCGAGTACCAGGATGCATGTAGAGATCTTCCGCTTTGAGACTTACCCAGCTCACAACCGTCCGACGTGGCTCAGTCCGATTGTGGATGTAGGCACTACTCTTAACAGCTATCTTGTGCCCGTCATACATAACGTCAAACGGCATCTTGTGTATATGTACGTCCGTGCTCGTATCGCCTTTGAGTGCATTTATGACGATGAACTTAGCAAGGCGACCTCTCACGAAGTTTGACTCGAGGTTTGAGAGGCAGTAGCTCCAGAACTCCCGGACGGTAAAGTGGTGATTGTCAGTATGTTTAAACACCTCGTCGCCAGTGAATTTCTTCATGGTCATTCGGCCTCGGCGACTTCTAGGCCGCTTGAGGAGTAATCGAGGATCTTGAGCTTAAACGCTTTTCGCGTGCCGTCTTCCGTATTGCACGCGAGTGTTACGATGCGTTCCTCGACCGGCTTTTGCAGCAGATCGAGGATGTCGGTAACTGGGGTGAAATTGCCATGGAGTGTTGTTCGATCTGTCACCGGTTCTTTGCCGTCCTGCTCGACTATCGTGGTTACGAACTGGCCTTGCGTGATACCAACCATGTGATCGCGATGATGCAAGAAGAAAATCAACTCGCCATTTGGGAACCGGACATTTGTGGTCGTTATCTTCTTCTGCGGCTCGCCCTTTTCGTTGTATGCCTTCACGTGCTTGTCTGGTGCCGTGTCGAGGAAGATCTTGCGATCCTTGAGGAGCAAGCTGCTCTGGACAAACCGTAAGAGTTCGCGACGCTCAGGCACAGTACCTTCGAGAAGCATAAGTTTTGCATACTGCCGCAGATCAGTCTCCCGACGCTCTTGAGTACGGTCGGGGGCAGGGGTGCCGATGAGGAAGCCATGCACCTTATACCACCGTTCGATTTCCCATTCGAGACGTTCGCGCATACCAAGGAGATCAATGTCGAGGTTGTCGATGAGTTCAGCAAGCTGGCGCATAACATCCTCCTCGCGGATGTGGGCGTTCTTGCAGTACGGGTCGCAAGCGCGGGTGCAACCGTAGTAGACGTACTTTGCGACATCGCCGTTCTTGAGTGGTTTGATTTTTTCGTAGGCACTGATACCAGAACCACAGAAGCCGCACCGGATAAGACGCACAAATGGAAACTCACGAATATGACTAGCGCGGCGGTTCTTATAGTTTAGGAAACGCTTCTGCACATCGTCGAACGTCTTTTTAGAAATGAGCGGGGTGTGGATCCCTTTGTACCAGTTGCCGCTACCTCTTGGGTATTCAAATTGGCCGTAATAGAAGGTGTTGCGGAGAATTGCCTGAACGGTACTCAGTGAGAGATTTTTGTCATGACGAGAGCGGTAATTAATGCTTTGGAGCCATCGGTAGGTTTCTCGGGCCGACCAACCCTCGCGAGCCACCTGTTCAAACATCTTCTTGATAATGGGACCGCGTACCGGATCTATCTCGACATGACCCGCTTTGTCCTTGAATCGAGAATTAAGGTACCCAGGAGGAGCGCCAGTTGGCCAGAGACCGAGTTCGGCTCTCGTTCGTAGGCCACGCTGTACATTGATGCTCCGATTGTCATTCTCGAGCTTCGCCTGGCTACAGAGAATCATGAGGAGGAACTTTTCGTTTGGGGAGTTGATGAACTTTTGGTTGAAGGTGCGGATCTCGAGAAGAAGGTTATTATTCATGAGATCCACGAGCTTCCCAAGATCTCCGGCGTTACGGCTCAATCGGTCGGGTGACCAAGTGAGAATCGCGTTGTATCGGCCCGAGTGTACTTCATCGATGATCTGATTAAACACTTCTCGGCCACCGGAATCTTTCGCGGAATGTGCCTCGGTCTTTATCACGGCGATGTGGAGATTGTCGCGCTCAGCTATGCGGTGCATCTCCTTGAGTTGCGAGTCGATAGACAGCGCTTGACGCTCCTCATCCTCCATGGACTTTCGAGCATAGAGGCAGTAGAGAAGGGGCGCGACAACTTCCTTTTCCTTCGTCTTCGCCATTTTTATATTTTACGCCCGCTTGACCGACAATTTCGTTAGTCTAAAGTACAAGTGTGAAGGGGTGCCCCTTCGCAGGTTCTCGATCGTGTTTGTCGTATAGATCATAAGAAAAGCCGCCCTCGGGCGGCTTTTCTTATGCAGCGTCTCGATCCGGCTTCTTGTCCTCTTGTTTTTCCACTTTGAGTCGTTCTTTGTACTTCTTCGCGTTTTCGGCATGTACCGTGACAGCGGTGCATGCAGTTGCATAGCAGAATCCGGCATGTTTAACAGCGAGATCGGCCTCGTCTTTGTCGAAGAAATTACCAGGACCAATCTTGAGCTTTTCAAGGCCGTACTTAGCCGTCTCGTAAAATGTTCCCCAGAATCGAGCATATATGTATTGTTTCTGGAAATCAGTTGCTCGTATTTGTGGCCCGTTTGGATCTGCGCCCTTTGTTATTGCTTCAAGGAGACGTTTGAAATCATCTTCAGAAAAGTTGTGAGATTTTGGAGGGGCAACATCAAAGGCATAGAAGATTGCTTTAAGGGCAAGCTCGATACTTTCTTGAGCCTCTCTAATGCTCTTGTCATATTCATATTTATCGCGGTACTCCCGAGCACGCTGTTGCGCTTTAGCAGAGTTTTGTAGAAATGCTCTAGGTTGGTCGTTCATGTTGTACAAAGAGAAGAGCAGATGATTAACGTCTCTTAAATCTCGTGTACCCAGGCCTCTTAGGATTTCTAGGCGGCACAGGAATGCTGTGAATCACTACGGGGATGCGACTGAATCCTAATATCGCACCGTAAGGCGAGAACACAGTGATATCCATAAAGTGAGTGCCTCGATATGCCGAGTGTTCTTCCTTTCCGACATTTCCCACTCCTGCGGGATGGCCGAGGTCATTTGTAAACTCGGCCTCATCCCCCTCATTTCGCACCATCCAGTGCACCTGAGCGCCCGGTGGCAACTCTGAAGCGTTTCGCAGTGTAAAAGTCAGGTTACAGTCTTTAGGGATTGGTCCGATGCGGTCAACACCGCGATAAGAAGGAACATTGGAGTTTGTTCGAGATATAGCTACAATGTCGACTACTGGGACGAAGGCAACGGGCACAATAGATTTATTCGCGGGATCATTTGAATCTTCAATGGCCGAGGGGAAGAAATGCTGGAATGCTTCAACCCAAATAGCCACAGTCTCAAACCTTGAATTTGATACAAGTGCACGGTCGGCCAAATCAACAAGTTCCCACAGTTTGTTGGTGACAGTATCTTCCGCGTCCTCGTCAAGTCGATTCAGGTCTTCTGATGAGTCCACAGGATTAGGGACCTTCGAGTTTTCCCCGAGTCTATCCGCAATACTCTCAGCGACATGCCTTAATGCAGAGTCGTCTGTTTCCTTCTCATTTTCTGAAAGGTTTTTATATGCGTCTACCGTAAGTACCGTGAGGAGTATGGAACTCGGACCCCCTTCATTCATGTGAAGGGCAAAATACATTTTGAGATAGCGAATTATTCTCTGGATCTGCGTGTCTTCCTCCTCGGCTAGATTTTCACGGAACCACACGTATAGCTTCTTCGGGTCACTGCTCTCCCATTCATCACTTTGAGTCGCAAGCGATCTAACATCACGATCTGCATCCAAGTGATACACGGGAGTATCGATATGAAAGCCATCTTTGTAGTGGATTCTGTTGCAACGCTCTTTAGGTGTTGATTCGACTGAAGCATCATCTACTTCATTCGCGTAGTCCTGAAGACTCTTTTGAACGAGGGTTTTGAGGTGTTTGGGTGATAGATCAATCTCATCTGGTTTCTCGGACCATTGGAAATAAATCCCCAAGTCAATGTCGAATTCTCCGCCCTTGCTTGGAGGTCGTATCTGCGTACCCATTTTGTATGAACCCTGTAACCAGGAATAAATGGGCAGACCCGTTTTCTCCCCAAGATCGCCTTTTAGGTAGTCACAGAGGTCGTTCCAACGATCGGACTGCGCCTTTCGTTGCTCTTGGGTTGGTGTAATGCGCCTGTGCAGTGTTGATTTGTCGGCGTCCGTGGAAAAGAAAAGTTCTCCGATTTTCATAGGCAAGTTTTCAAAAGTAGAGCGACATAAAAAATGAACAAGCCCACCTCCATGAGGTCGTAACTCGAACGGAAATAATTTCCCTGGTCTTTATTAACACCTGCGTCCTTCCATTCAATCGGATAAGCGGATTTGGACTCAGCAAAGTATCCAGGTTCATATAGGTTTAGCATCTCCTCAAGCCGGGCTGCGGTTCTCATCTGGCTCCTGAACCCGGTTTCTAGATCTGCAAAATAACGATGACGGAGTATCCAATATGCCAAAAATATCGCCCCGCCGATAAGAATGGCCGAAAATAGCCTGAAATGAATATCGCTTGTCATCAACCATCCAGCGCTTGCACCCAGAAGTCCCAACGCCCAAAGGTTAACTCCTTGAACCCGCTCCCGTATTTTGTGGATAGATACATACCGCTCCTCTAGAGCGGAAATGAGAATGTCAGCTTTTTTGTCTTCAGTAAACTTGGGGGTCATTAAGGTAATTTTACCAAGTTTTTGCTACAAGAGTATAATTTAGTTATGGCCTCAAAAGAGGAAATCTATCTCACTTACTTGACCATGCATGTCAGGGACTTTACGGCCACCCCAAGTTTCTCTCGGGTCGCTGCCAAGGGTGTTTTCTATACCAAGACCTCATCCGAGACGCTTCACAAAAAGAAAGGGGGCAACAAGGCCGCAAAAGGTACGTACGAGATGGTCATCAAATTCCCGCCGGATCTGCAAGAAAGAATAGATCGCGGCGAAGTCGAACTTATGATCCCTGACGGCGGGTTACCAATCTATGCTGGAAAGGACATGTGGGAAATGGCGGCAAAGATGAAGCGCGTTGAAGATAATAAGAAAAAGCCCCGGACGCGGGTATTGCGTTCGTAGCCGGTAGGTTTACAATAAAACTACAACTGAATATTGACGAGTGGTGCCCCGCATGACCGCTATGCCGCGCCCACTTCGTAGAGAAAGCCTGAGGTAATCAGCTCGACTGGTTAACTGAGTCTTCCCCGCGAAGTGGGCTTTCTCGTTTTCCATTAATCACTAACGGAAACGAGTTATGAAAACTCTTATCTGGCATTCAGAAGAACGTGCAGTGCGCGATCTCAAGATCTGGGCGAAAAACAAGAACGTCCGCAAAATTACTAAAAAGTCCGCCGCGAAGCTCAAAAGTCGCATTGAAGAGCGCGGTTTCCACGACGTCATTGTGGTGGATACGCAGGACAATATCCTGTCGGGCAATCAGCGCAAGAAGGCATTGATTGAACTCGGTGTTGAGATGGTTACAGTGCTTGTTCCGAACCGTCCGCTCTCTGAGGATGAGAAAGACAAGGTTGCCTTGGAAAGCAACTTGAACGACGGCTCTTGGAATTTCGAGGGCCTCAAGAGCTTCAAGTTCGA
>JAKAIP010000019.1 GCA_021825025.1 bacterium | reverse complement strand
CTGGCCTTCGATCACCAGAAGACGGATGTGATCGGTAATGGCGACGGCGTACTCACGCGCAGTCGTGCCATAGTACTTGCCAACCGTTGTCGGCAGAACGTGTAGGGTAGCGGAACCGCCAATGCTGTCCAGGATGGCGATATTGTTGGCAGCGCTGGGGCCGCCAAGAATGCTGGTATCGGGGTCAATGGTTAGCGCCGCGTTGGTCTTCGCGGCAATCACGTTGGAATTGACGAGGTCAATAGTGAGGCCGGCCGGCACGTCCGAGTCCGAAACGTAAGCAGTTAGTGTTGGGGCAGACATTTTTCCGCCATCGCGGCAAGAACGTTTCTCGCGCGCCAACGTGTCCGCATGAGCGTGTTTAGCGGGCAAAGACGACTCGGAGGAAGTCCGAGTTCTGGCGGTAGATTTCATCGAATAACGCGTAAAAGGCTTCGGTTTCGGCTTTCGTTAAGCAGTCTATCTTGGTTGGCCTGCGATGGCGAACGCAATATAGGATGCGTAGTGGAAAGCTGGAGTCGAGGCCGTTCTGGCCTTCGTATTTGTTGCTGAAGACGACGTCTTCTTTGGCGCAGAAGTAGGATACGATGGCTGTTAGTTTGCGTTCGTCATAGGCGCTTGCGATCTTCCAGAGGAAGCGTTCTGTTGATAGGCCGCTCATTTTGGGATGCTGTGTTGCTGGCCAGACGGCGTAAAAATGTCTTCACCAAGTGCTCCCCAACAGGCTTCTAATTCGCCAACTGCGGTCTCGATCACCGTCGATGTTCCGGCGTTGTCCGGAGCGGCATCTTCTGGTGCGTCGGCTGGCCCGACGTCGTCTGATATGGCGCTGGTTATCAATAGCTTGAAGAGCGACTTTGAGTCCTTTCGCGACTTCATTTCGAATGCTGAGGATGACTTGAAGCCGAACGCGGTCTTTGAAGCGGTCGTTCAGATTGCGCGCAGGGCGGCTGCGTTGCTTCCGACGGCCAACGTTCTCGATTTCATTAAGGAGATTGGCGACGTCGAGAACCAGTACATCGCCTACTTCAAACTGCACAAGTTCGGTGGTGCCATCAAGGAGGCGTTTGCCGAAATCATGGGTGAAGACGATGGTTCGCTGTCTGCTCGTGCTGCCGCCGTCCCTCCGCTTCCTCAAAAGATCACTTGTTCGTTCTGCTAAGCGCCGTATAATGGTATACGTCTTTCGGTAGGCCGACGAGCGAACATTGGTGGGCTTAGACGGGGAGGAGAGAGGCGAAGCGTCGGCATCGATCGTTCTCGTAGTAGAGTACCTTTGGACGTGTTTGGTCGTCGTTGGGTAAGCTCATGCAAGTGATCATGCCGTCAGCGAGGCGGTAAGCATCGTGTGCGGTCGTAAGTGTGCGGTCCTCGCAGTAGTCTGCGACGATTCTATGGTTGCGCCATTGCTCACAGACGAAGAAAGCGATCTCGATCTCAGAGCGCCGCGTGTCCGCCAACAGAAAGTAATCATGCCCGATGCTCCGCATCGGGTTCGAGAGCGACCCGCTACGCGGGTCGCAAGCACGCCCAGCCCGAAGGGCTGGGCTCGATTGCTCCTGGGAGCAAGCATGCCCGATGGATACCAATAGCACACGTTTCTCAAGAATAACGTCAGGCGTGATGTTTACGACGAAGTCGATAACCGTCCGCGATGACAGCCGTCCTTTGATGGATTCAATAGTTGCCTGGTGGCGCGAATAACGTTCGCTGACGATCTCGTTGGGCTGCTGACGAACGAGATCGATGTTGAAGTCCGCGCTAACGAAGTCATTATAGAAGTCCTTAGACGCATTCGCCATCAACAAAAGTTCTCTCCTAATAAACAATCTTGTTCTCTCGGCATCCTTCACGCGGAAGCGACCGTCGACAAAGACTGAACCAAAGTTCTCGGTCAAGAAGGCATGAAACTGCTCTCTCGGTGGCATCTTGACGACGTAGTAGATGACGTCGTAGGTTAGCGGTCTGTCTTCCTCGCGTTCCACGATGATGCCTTCTACGAGCTTGCCGACGACGCGAACGTCGACGTCATTCCCCATGCGTATGATCGCGTACTTCAAGATTGCTTTCATGAGAATGCTTAGGTGCTGATCGCGATCGATGACGTCTGCGATGGATGGTGTGGGCCTCAACGGTGGTTTGTACTCGGCGAAGATGGTTTGCCGACAGACGACCGGGCGCGCCGACAGATATATTCTTTTCACTCGTATCGTTCGCTCACTGGTCGCCATGGACTGACGAGGCGACATCAATGGCGACTGTGGTGCATGCCTTAGCTGCGAGCCATCGGATAGCGCAATGCCAACAGACTTCCCATATGTATCGATGAGCTGGCCGATGGGTGTCTTAGTCATGTCGACGGTGTCGACGACGGCGGGAACCAGGCCATTGAACTCGCCATATGTTGACGTGAGCTTGGGCGAACAGTTGATTGGCACACTGTAGGCAATATATGCTCGATCGGTGCACTCGAAGAGGACAGTGTATAGATTTCCGTTTTTGGCCATGAAGATGAACATAACGCGTTCGTAGGTGTGGCCGATCGCGTACCATCCATTGTGCCGGGGTGGTCGGAAGATGTATTCGTTTCTTTTCGTGTCAAAGACAAAGTACAGCACTCTGGCGTCGAAGATGTATTGAACAAGGTCTTGTAAGATCTCGATGTTGACGGCCTGGCGGAGAAGGCGGATTCTTTCTTCTTGCGAATGATCCCACAAATGCTGGCTCAGCAGGACATTCACGCCGTCCTCGCCGAGAACATTGATGGCGTGATCGGCGAAAGACGCAGCGATGCCGATGAGGCTGGTGTTGAATGGAATCATCTTGATCGGCTTGTTCGTGAGCGGTCTGTCGTCATCAGTAGTGATGTAGCGCATGAGTACGTTGTTGACGTTGCTCTCGACGGGCGTCATCTTGCCGTCATGCGGTTTATCAACGCCACGTCGAAGTAGGCCATCGTCTCCCCTGATGAGGCCTTTGATGGTGCCATCGCAGGGGCATTCGATGAAGCACATCGATCTCTCACCGTCGAGCAATATGATGACGTCGGCGCTGTCCTGAACCGTTATGTTCTTGCGGACAAGCTTGGCCTCGCCGAAGACCGGAAAGACAACATTCGTGACCGAACGCTTGCGTCCCGTAGAACGCTCGTGGTAGTCCCATCGTTCGTTGTTGATGACGACGTCGTACACCGGCTCGCTAAATGTGCGTGGAGCATCAGGGGTAAACAACATGTTGACTTCGACGCTATCATAGAAGCAGGCTAGTCTGGTGAGGGAGAAAGCGTCGACTTGGCTGGTCTCGTTTAGGCGTCTGTTGTAGAGTCGCCAGATTGCCAGCGGTCGGTAGTTCACTGGCAGCGAGCTAATGCGTTCGGTGAAGTCGTCTGGCGTGCACGCCGGCTTGTAGGATGCCATCGTCTGTGAGAACGTGCTCTTTTTGCATGTGCAGAACTCGCAGAAGCTGGCAACATGGCGATCGACCTCAACGGCCTCGCTCTGGATGCTCCGGATGAACTCGTTCTCGATCGCCAGGTAGCCCTTGTCCATGTCGACGTCCACCGTGAAGTGCAGATTCTCGAGCTTACAGATGAGGGCGAACAACGCACCAATGAAGGGCACAATCAGATCATTGTTGTTGCCGATGAACGTGATCTTGAATACGTTCATGATCATGTCAACCTTACGGGTAGGCTCGATCGTGAACTTGACGTACTCGCTAGTCTTCCTCATGGGCTTGTCGTCCTCGCCGTCGGTCTCATGATAGCTCTGATAGAAGACATAGTCGTTGACGCTTTTGTCCGGGCCAAGGACAACGAACTTGCTGGCTAGGATTTCATTGTTGAGATACGCCATCATGAACGGTTTGAACAACAGAGCCGACGTTGTCGCTTCCACCGTTCCTTCGAATGACAACTTAGTCGGCGTTGCCGACAGCGTGATGTCGTTTGCTTTCATGAGGTTCACGATGTCGTTGATGTCCGCCTTGGCGCACATCACGTGTGCCTTCACGCATGCGAGGTCGAATAGCATTACGTTAATTTCATTGTGAGCGTCCCTGAAGAAGACGATGAAGTAATCGGTATAGCGTGCCCGTTTGAGTAGGCTGAATTCGCCCTCGTTGACGCTTGCGCCGATTGCCCGGAACACGTTGTCTTCTTTGTACGCCAGCCGAATGATTCTATTGCCTTCACGGGAGATGTTCATCGCCATCTTAAGGTAGTTGTTTAGTAGGCCGTGGATGTCCGAGGTTGCGTCGAAGGCGTAGTGGAAGCGGACGTCTTCGACCGAGAATTCGGTTTTCGTTTGTTTGTATAGGGTGTTCGCAAAGGCATAGAATGGGTCATCGGATTGCGGGCGACCGATGTTTTCGAGGGTGCTGATCGCTTCGTTGGCGCGGAGAATGTCGATGATTGCGTATCGTCGGAGATAGGCTTTGCAGGATTCGTCGGCTTTCTCGTTGTCGCATACGGTGAACAAGCGTTGGAGGTAGTCGTTGGCTTGTTGGTGGAGGATGGTTTCGTCGATGGCGTGCCTATGGCGTGTGCCAGGACAATTTTTGCGGTATCCGAAGAAGCAGTTGCCACAGAAGCACATGATATCGATAAGTTTGAGCCCGCATATAACGCACGATAGCATAGGGTAGATTGATGTTTCCATTTTAGACCGCGGCTCGTAGAGCGGTCGCTCATGCCTTCGTTGCGAAGGCGCCGGGCGCGGACCGCTGTTTTGTTTGTTGTCGGATGGAAAGTTTGCGTGCGGGGTGGAAAAATGTCTCGCCTCGCACAACAGCAACAACCTCTTACAGCACAGCCGTCGTATGGCGACCGCGCTGTCGCCTATGTGGATGAGAAGAAAGCTGAGCTTCAGAGCTATCTCGGCAACGAGTTGGGTAGTCCCGCGTATGTCGCGGCGATCGCCATTGTGTCGACTCTGATCTTCGTTATGGTCGTCTTCTATCTTGAGTATGCCTTCTTCAATACGTCTTCCGATACCGGCGGTGCCGGCCTTATTGGCAAGGCCGTTTCCAGCAGCTTCTTTGTGAGTGGGCATGGCATACTATTCTATCTCTTTGCGCTCGTGATGATTGGTGGCGCGGCCGCAGCTTTCGGTCTCATGTACGTCAAGGATGGGAGTGCGCTGGTGTGGTCGGTGGTTTCGTCGGCCATCATGTCCTTGATCTTCTTCCTCGGCATCAAGAACCTGACGGATCGGGCGTCGTCGGCGTCGTTCTGGATTTGGGTAGCCATCGGCGTCCTCGTGCCGCTCGTCCTCGGCTTCTACGGCTGGTGGTCGATCCGCGGTCAGGCAGCCAAGATGGATCTACAAGCCAATAAGACCAACACCGACGAAGACAAGGCAATCGCAAAGGCCTACGCCAGCCGTTCGACCTGGGCATTGGGTATGTTCGTCGTCGACGTCATCGGTGTCGTCGGCACGTTCGCCGGCTTCTGGGTCCTGTCGCCCGCACTGACGTTCACCGGCTAAAAACAGCCGCACAATCCGCGCTAGCAAACACATGATCTCTATACGATATAGAGCCGACTAAAATGATCACCGCCGAGCTAGCATATGCGAGTTCCGAAGAACGCGGCCCGATGTGCATATTGTCGGCCAATGAGGCGTCCGACGTCCTCTACCGTGCCAATCACCTCAGTCTTCGCTTATTCACTGAGAACGACATCTACCTGAGCGACGAGAGTCCACCAGCCGAGGATTCCAGGCATCCGGGAATCACGCTCTTCGAGGCACCGAAAGTCAACGCCGCGAAGTCAATGCTCATCGTAGAAACGTTCTTTCTCATGAAGACCGCCAAAGACGGCGACAAAGTCGTGTACATCGGTGGAAGCCCAGGCGACCACATCAACGCTCTCGCTGCAATGTTCGGTAAGCTAACTTTCGATGTATACGATCCGAAGCCCATGCCGAAGATTGCGAACACCGACAACCTCGCCGTCTTCCAGGAAGCGTTCACCAACGCACACGCTGAGAAGTACAGCACAATGACAACATTGATGATATCGGACATCCGCAATTCCGCATACAGAGCGGTTTCCGTCGCGATGACAAATGATGACATCAAAGCAAACGCGATGATGATCGTGGACGACATGGAAAGCCAACGACGCTGGATGACCTTGATGAAACCCCGTTATGCCTTCGTGCGATTCCGACCATTGATGAAGGTGGAGTCAGCGGCACTCGGATTGACGTCGGCCGAATATCCCACTGGTTGCCACGTACTCATGCCATACGCGAAGGTGATGACGAATTCCGTCATGCTGATCACAACGCCGGATTCTCCGGTTGCCACATACTACCACAAGGATGTTATTAGTCGCCTGATTTGGCACAACACCGTGGTGCGCAACTCGGTTGTCTACAAGAATCCGTTTACGCATTCCTTTGATGCGCTCTTGCCGATCGGCGAGATCGTTTCGTCCGGTGTTCGCGCAGATAAGGGCCACGCACACTACGTGATGAATGCAGGCTGGGACATGCGGACCACATTCTTCGTCTTCGGCATGTTCTTCAGGCGGAAGTTTCCTACGATTTCCGATAGCGAACTACGGATCAAGATCGTAGACTTCATTCTGACGACATTCACCCGTTTCGAGAACACCGAAACCACCCACAGCCCACGACCCATAGCGGATGCATGAGGTATCTTTATAACTTATAAAGACGTCTTAGCGGTCGTATGTGCAGGAAACGACGTAAACGGTTGGGAATCCAGTCGTGACGCCATAAACAGTTGGTGGCTTGGCGTCCTCTGTTAGCGCATTCAACTTGCAGACTTCGAGTTCTTCATCAGTAAGAACGTCGACTACGCTCGGGAGTTTGCCTATGGGCACGTATAGTTTCACTTCGTGTGCAATGTCGTAGACTCTGACGCAGCGAGCAGGGTGCGGTTTCAGCAGTCCATAGAGTGCTTCCGTGGCAAAGTCGAAGAGTTCGTTGCGACAGTCGAGCCTACCGTTCACGATATCGTTGATATCAACCAAGGACAACTGGTCAAGCTCGTTGTGTTCGGGCTTATCGGAAGACGTCTGCGTGAATTCTTTGGTCAGCCGGTCGAGGACGTCGTAAGCCTCCTCGATGACATAATACGCGCATCCGTGGTAGGTATAGATGGTTCCGGAATGGAGACCATGCTTGTAGGGGTAAAAGTTCACGAGTCCGCGTGTCTCCTCAAAGACTTCGCGACAACAGCAATCGCGATTGGTCTCGTTTGCCTTCTTTCTTCCGCCAATAGTCGTCATCTGCTTGCTAATAACACCCAGGAGCACATAAACCGATCCTCTCGCCCTCGTGAAGTACACGAGCGCACATCTCCTCGTCGGCGCACCGCCGTCCATTGAATGCTCCATTTTCTCCCCCGGCATCGAGATCGTCGACCTCGGATATCGAAACGTCGACTCGACCGTCGACTCCGGATATCGAAACGTCGACTCGACCGTCGACTCCGGACATCGAAACGTCGACTATTCAACAGAGTTGCGACCGCCGATTTTCGACATTGGAAACTTCCACTCGTCCGTCGACTCCGGTATGGTTCGGAGTCGACTTTGGATATCCGAAATGTCGACTTCAGATATCGAGATCGTCGGTCGATCCGTTGGCGCCGTCGTTAAGGAGTGGCATTAATGATGGCGCCAGCGACGAATTCGCCGACGATTAGCTGCACTTCGAAGAAGACGTCGCCTGCTACGGCACGCGTTGGGAAAATACTCGTTGGCAGCGTCGATAAGTACGTCATCAATTGCTGCGGCTTGCCGTCAGCGCCGTAGTAGAAACCCGTGGGAACACCGGCCTCCGGAATCGATGGCCGAACTGTGATGGTACGTGATATCGCCAACGGCCCCGGTGTCTTAACAATGACGTCGAGCGACAGCATCGGTGGCCTCGTCAAGAAAGAACCGGGCGCCGCGCTGATTGCACACGTATACGTA